>JAVWIB010000005.1:0-12322 GCA_036639755.1 Bacteroidales bacterium | reverse complement strand
TATTATGTATATTCCAAACACCGGCGAGGTGGTAATCTTTATGGCGGCATTTATTGGAGCTTTAATAGGATTTTTATGGTACAATACATTCCCTGCGCAGATTTTTATGGGCGATACCGGAAGTCTTGCATTGGGTGGAATCATAGCGGTGGCTGCCATCATCATCCGAAAAGAATTATTAATCCCTATATTATGCGGAATCTTCTTTGTAGAGAGCATTTCCGTTATTATGCAGAGATATTATTTTAAGTATACAAAAAAGAAATACGGAGAAGGACGGAGAATTTTTAAAATGAGCCCGTTGCATCACCATTTTCAAAAAGAGGGAATACCCGCACTTATACAGACTCCAAAACACGCTATTCCCGAGGCTAAAATTGTTGTAAGATTCTGGATTATAGCAATTTTATTATGCGCCATAACAATAATAACATTAAAAATCAGATAATTATGCAAAGAATTGTTATACTTGGAGGGGGAGAAAGCGGGGTTGGCTCTGCTGTACTGGCTAAAATGAAAGGCTTTGAGGTATTCCTGAGCGATAGCGGTAACATTACCGAAGAGGGAAAAAAGCTGCTTCAGGATCATCAAATAGAATTTGAGCAAGGGATGCATACGATGGAGAAAATTCTAAATGCAGACGAGATTGTAAAAAGTCCCGGCATTCCGGACACCATTCCCCTTATGCTTGCCGTAAAAGCAAAAGGAATTAAAATTATATCGGAGATTGAGTTTGCAGGAAGATACGATTCTGCAAAAAAGATTTGCATTACCGGAAGCAACGGTAAAACCACCACAACCTCCCTTATTTATTTTATGCTCAAGAATGCAGGGCTTCATGTGGGGCTTGCAGGCAATATAGGGCAAAGTTATGCTTACCAGGTTGCCACCGAAAAATACGATTTTTACGTACTGGAGCTAAGTAGTTTCCAACTGGACGGCATGTACGATTTTAAGGCCGATATTGCAATTCTTATGAACATAACGCCCGATCACCTAGATCGGTACGACTTTAAAATGCAGAATTATATTAATTCTAAATTCAGGATTACCCGCAATATGAAAGAGGAAGATTGTTTTATCTTCTGCGCAGATGATCCCGTAACCACAGAAGAATTGGAAAAAATTGTTCTAAAAGCAACAATGCTTCCGTTCAGTCAGGAAAAAGAGGTAGCACAAGGAGCTTATATACACGGTGAGCAAATATGCGTAAAATATGGAGACGACGAGTATACCATTTACCTGAAAGAACTTTCGCTGGCCGGTAAACATAATATATACAACTCCATGGCTGCGGCAATTACCGCCAAGGCAATGAAAATAGATAAAAAAATCATCAGGGAAAGCCTTATGAATTTTAAGGGGGTGGAACACAGAATGGAGAAAGTGCTTAAAATTAAGAATGTGCTGTACATTAACGATTCCAAAGCCACCAATGTAAATTCCAGCTGGTACGCACTCGATAGCATGACAACCCCCGTTGTATGGATTGCCGGAGGAAAAGACAAAGGAAACGATTACGCTCCCCTCTACGATTTTGTAAAAAACAAAGTACGGGTACTTATCTGCATGGGACTGCATAACGAGAAATTGCACGAGAACTTTGCCGATAAAGTAGATGTGATTATAGATGTTCAATCGGCAAAAGATGCGGTACAAAAAGCATACGAACTGGCACAACCGGGCGATACCGTACTCCTTTCACCCTGCTGCGCAAGTTTCGACCTCTTTAAGAACTACGAAGACCGCGGCCGGCAATTTAAGGAATCCGTAAGGAACTTATAGATAGTAAATAGTTAAACAATAAATAGTTATAGAAGATGAAGTTAGGGCAAATGGTAGAAGAGCCTATCATTAACAGGCTAAACGGTGATAAAGTGATATGGGTAATAGTATTTCTATTATCCCTAATCTCCATTGCCCTTATCTATTCGTCAAGCAGTTCACTCGCATTCAAAGAGCACACCACCAATTTTGCATTTCTTATCAAACAATTAAAGTTTGTAATTATGGGACTGGTAGCCCTTTATCTATGCTACAAAATTCCATTAGGATGGTATCGGTTCCTTGCCTACCCTGCACTGGCAATCAGTATTATTCTGCTGCTGCTCACCCCTATTATAGGAAAAGAGGTAAATGGCGCAAAAAGATGGATCGATCTTGGCGGAGTAACTTTCCAGCCTACGGAGATGGCAAAAATAGCCATTGTCCTATATCTGGCAAGAGCATTGGAAATAAGCAAATTGGCAACTTTTAGAGAATTTTTTATAAAAATAATCATCCCTATTGGGCTTACCTGCGTATTAATTATGATAGGCAGTGTCTCTTCCGCTTTGTTTGTAGGACTCATCAGCTTTGCTGTTCTATTCATCGCAGGGGTAAAATGGTCCTACCTATTTAAAGCGGCCGGCATAGGGGGCATTGCCTTGGTGGGATTAATTATCCTACATTTAATGTTTGGAGTACTTCCCCGTTTGGATACGGCAACCAGCCGCCTAAAGAAACACTTCACCGATAATGAGATAAGCCAGACCCTTACCGCAGAAGAAAAACAACGGGAGGCCGATAAAACATTTCAGGAAGATATGGCAAAAATAGCCATATCCTCCGTAGGAATTATTGGAAAAGGTCCCGGCAAGAGTACGCAACGTTACGTATTGCCTCACCCATACTCAGATTACATCTACACCATTATTATTGAAGAATACGGACTCGTGGGGGGAATCTTTGTACTCATGCTTTACCTGTGGTTCCTCTACCGGTGCATCATTATGGTGCGAAGCTGCGGGAAAGTCTTTACCGCAATAACAGTGGGGGGGCTCGGATTGCTCATTACCATACAGGCCTCACTGCATATTCTGGTAAATGTGGGAATTCTGCCGGTAACCGGGCATACTCTCCCATTGGTAAGTCTTGGGGGAACATCATTGGTAATCCTTAGTTGTGCATTCGGAATTATATTATCGGTGAGCCGTACCATTGATATAGGATCCCATAAAAAAGCAAAAGAGCAGAAAAACCAACAGGACGGAGAGGTAGAACAGATAACGGGGATAGAAAAACTTGCAAAACAACACTCCGAGGAAGATACGGAACATGAAATAATAGCATCTAACGGAGAATTTAAATAATATGGAAAAGTTAAAAGTAATCATCAGCGGAGGGGGAACCGGAGGTCATATATTTCCGGCAATCTCCATTGCAAATGCAATTAAAGAGCTTGTACCGCAGGCCGATATATTATTTGTGGGGGCAAAAGGGAGAATGGAGATGGAGAAAGTTCCCGCAGCAGGATACAAAATTAAAGGAATCCCTGCAAGAGGCCTCAAGAGACCGCTTTACAGCCTTTCCAACATAGGAGTTGCAATTGATTATCTGGTGTGCCGGATTCTTGCAAAAAAGATAATAAAGGAATTTAAACCAAATGTGGTAGTGGGTGTGGGAGGATACGCAAGTGCGGCAATTGTAAGTGTGGCAAGCAAGGGAGATATTCCAACATTGTTACAGGAGCAAAATTCATTTGCAGGATTGGTAAACAAAGAGAACAGTAAGGCCGTTGATAAAATATGCGTAGCGTATGAAGGGATGGAGCGTTTTTTTCCAAAAGAAAAAATATTGCTCACCGGAAACCCAATCCGCAAAGATATTACCCCCTGCACTGCACAGCAGAAACAGGAAGGATATAAATTTTATAATTTAAGTCCCGCTAAAAAAACAATTTTTGTAGTGGGAGGGAGTTTGGGTTGCAGAACCCTTAACAACTGCATGATTCAAGAGATTGATAAAGGAGACCTGTTTAAGCCGGCACTTAACGGAGAACCTGAATATCAGGTAATATGGCAATGCGGGAAATATTATAAAGACCAGGTAGATGATTTTATGAAGGGAAGGAACGAACCCAACGTATATTATGCAGATTTTATCGGGAAAATGGATCTGGCCTATGCGGTGGCGGATATTGTGGTAAGCAGAGCAGGAGCCGGAACCATTTCCGAGCTATGCGTAGCTGGCAAATGCACCATTTTTGTCCCCTCTCCCATTGTTGCGGAAGATCACCAAACCCACAATGCAATGGCACTGGTAAACAGAACGGCCGCCATCATGATAAAAGATGCGGTTGCACAGGAAGAACTGATTCCCTGCATAAAAGAGTTATTGTCAAGCCCTCATAAGATTGCCGAATATGAGGCCAATATAAGTGCCCTGGCAAAAAAAGATGCAGCATTAAACATAGCAAAAGAGTGTCTGAAACTGGCCGAAAAAAAATAAACAAACAGAGCAAATAAAGAGTACCATGAAAAATGTATATTTTATAGGGATTGGAGGAATAGGAATGAGCGCAATTGCCCGCTACTATAAACATGCAGGCTACAACGTAAGCGGATATGACAAAACTCCCAGTAAACTCACCAAAGCATTGGAAGAGGAGGAAATTTCCGTACATTATACAGATGATGCCGCTTTTCTCCCATCCTCGGTAGAGGAGACCCTTGTTATATACACCCCTGCCGTCCCAAAAGAGATGGGAGAACTGATTTATGCACAACAAAAAGGATATAGGCTTATTAAACGATCACGGGCTCTTGGAGAAATAGCGTCACAGCAACGGTGTCTGGCAGTAGCGGGCACACATGGTAAAACCACCACAAGCACCTTACTTGCACACTTGTACACCCATAGCGGTGCCGGTTGCTCCGCATTTTTAGGAGGCATATCAAAAAACTACCACACCAATTTGTTATTAAGCAAAAACCCGGTATTGGTAGCAGAGGCAGATGAGTTTGATCGTTCCTTCTTGCAATTGTATCCCGATATTGCAGCCGTTACCTCTACCGATGCAGATCATCTTGATATTTACGGCAATCTGGAAACCATCCGGGAAGCATTTGCAGAATTTGCCTCACAGATAAAAAAGGACGGAGCCCTTGTCCTAAAAAAAGGGGTTGCTCTGAATACCAACAATATAAAAGCAAAAATATACACCTACTCCTTTAAGGAACAAGCAGATTTTTGTTCCACAAACGTAGAGTTGCAAGAAGGGGGATACTTTAAGTTTGACCTCAATTATCCAGCCCTCACCACGCTGAACGGCTCAGAAATCCCCGCAGGAGTAATCTTGGGGTGCACAGTTGGAGTACCCGGATGGATAAACGTAGAAAACGGAATTGCCGCCTGTGCAATGGCCCTTTTGGGAGGTTTGCAGCCGCAGAAAATAAAAGCCGCCCTTGCCGCCTTTAGCGGAGTGGAACGGAGGTTTGATATTCATATAAACACCCCGAAACTAGCCTATATAGATGATTATGCTCACCACCCAAAGGAGATAAGTTCTGCCATCAGCTCCATCAGAAATATATTTCCGGGGAGAAAACTATGCGGAATTTTCCAGCCCCATCTCTACACCAGAACACGCGATTTTGCAGAGGAGTTTGCACAGAGCTTAAGCCATCTGGATCAATTAATCTTACTGGATATTTATCCGGCCAGAGAACTACCCATAGAGGGAGTAACCTCCAGAATAATTTTTGATAAAGTAACGGTGCCCAACAAAATACAATTACCAAAAGAGCAGGTACTGGATTACCTGAAAAATAACGAAACCGATATATTAATAACATTTGGAGCGGGAGATATAGACAGACTCATCTCCCCCATAACAGAATTACTAAATAATAAATTATAAACCACATGTTCCGCAAGATTCTCACATACTTAGGATATACCATACTTCTGGGCGCACTGGGAGGATATTTCTTTTTTGCCACCATGATAGAGCAAAAAGGAAAATCCAAAGAGGTTTGCAAAGAGATAAAGATTACGCTTGTGGATAGTGCTAAAAACAGATTTGTAACCACGCAGGAGATTCTTCAGATATTGGACGGCTTTATGGGAAAGACCGTGGGAAAACAGAACAAAACCATTAATCTAAACCTAATAGAAGAGTTGCTGCAAAAAAGAAGTGCCATAAAAGATGCCCAGGTGCACCTTACAAGAGAGGGAAAGATGTTTATAGATCTAACTCAGCGCCGCCCCGTATTGCGTATTCAGACAGAGAACGGAGGGTTTTATGTAGACGATACGGAATATATATTCCCGCTGGTAGAAACCTTTACCTCCTATGTTCCGATTGTAAGCGGTCATATACCGCTTATCATTAACTCCGAACATAGGGGAAAAGCACTGGAAGATGATAAAAACTGGATGTCCCGGATTTTGCAGATGGGGGCTTTCTTGGATAAGAATCCTTTCTGGAGCGCACAAATCGAGCAGATTTATGTAGATTCCAACGGCGATATCGTATTGTATCCCCGAGTAGGTAATCAGAAAATAATCTTTGGAGACCTGAAAGATATAGAGAAGAAGTTTGGAAAATTACAGGCCTTTTATAAAATTGTAGTACAGGAAGAGGGGTGGGATAAATATAGTTCCGTTAATTTGAAATATAAAGACCAGATAGTTTGTAAATTAAATAAATTAAATAAAAAAACCTTATAATCATGAGAAATCTAATTGCAGCCATAGACTTGGGCACCACTAAAGTCGTATCATTAGTAGGAGAAAAAACCGCTAACGGAGTGAAAATTATTGCACTTAGCCAAGCCCCTTCCAAAGGAGTTATGAGGGGGGAAGTTGTGAATATCCAACATGTGTTGGATTCTATGATACCCACAATACGGGAAGTTGAAAACACAATCGGTGAAAAAATCAACGAGGTATTTGTAGGAATTGCCGGACAGAATATAAGGTGCGCAACAAATGGAAACCAAACTATTCGGGTGAACCCCGAAGAGTTAATTACCACAGAGGAGATAGATTCCATTACAAAAAACATGTACGGCACTTTTTGTCAGGGAGATGAAGAAGTACTGCATGCCATTCCTCAGTCTTATAATATTGATGACTTTATGGGGGTAAATGAACCGGTGGGAATGATAGGAAAACAAATTTCCGCCAGTTTCAAATTATTTATCGGGAAGAAAAACTCCGCCCAATACAGCAACAATGTTATTAAAAGAGCCGGGCTTAAATTAAAAGAACTGGTTCTGGAGCCTCTGGCATCTGCAATGGCTATCCTTAATGAGGAGGAGATGGAGGTTGGTGTTGCCATGGTAGATATTGGCGGCGGTACATCCGATTTATTAATTATACAGGATAATATTATAAGACATGCCGCAGTGATTCCGTTTGGCGGCAACTCCATTACCGAAGATATACGCATTGGTTGCGGCATATCCTCCAAACATGCGGAACAATTAAAAATTGATCATGGATCTTGTTACAGTGCTTATGCTCAAGAGAATAAGAGAGTAGTGATTCCGGGATTGGGCGGCAGAGAGAGCAGAGAGATTTCTTTAAAAGTGCTGGCAAGCATTATTGAGGCAAGGGTTGCCGAGATTATGGAAGCTGTTGATTATGAGATTGAAAAATCGGGGTACAAAAAATTAATTAAAGGGGGTATGGTTCTTACAGGAGGTAGTTCCCAATTGGCAAATATCTGTCAGTTATCCAACCTTATTACAGGATTGGAAACCAGAGTTGCCGTTCCGGAAGTATGTCTCTCTCCCGATTCGGTCACCGATATTTATAAACCAACCCTTTCTACAGCCGTAGGGCTTATCCTAAAAGGATTTGACCGGATGGAGAGAGAGGGAACCGTTTACAACACAACAACCCCGGTAAAAAAAGCGGAGGAACCTGTTGCAGTAGAGGCCGGATCTGCACAACATCAGGACAAAGCTTCTAAAGAGAAGAAAGTAAGTTTTAATTTCTCAAAAATGTTTAGTTCCTTTAGCTCAGATAACATGTTTAAAGATAATGAGGCATAAAGGTTAGATTATGGAAGATTTTAATAATATATTAGTCCCCGAAGGATGGAATACGAGTCAATCCATCATTAAGGTAATAGGGGTAGGCGGTGGCGGATGCAATGCCGTTACGGAGATGTTCCGGCAAGGGATCAAAGATGTTGAATTTATGATCTGCAACACAGATATGCAGTCGTTAAAAATAAGCAATGTTCCCGAAACCCTTCGTCTTGGAAACGATCTTACCAAAGGATTAGGAGCCGGGTGCGATCCCGAAAGGGGACGTCGCGCCGCTACCGAATCGATTGATGATATAAAAAAATCGTTGCAGGGAAATACCGAGATGGTCTTTATTACAGCCGGAATGGGTGGAGGAACAGGAACAGGAGCAGCTCCGGTAATTGCACAGATTGCCAAAGAGATGGGCAAACTTACGGTAGGTGTTGTAACCCTTCCGTTCCGTGACGAAGGAACCGAATTTATAAAACGGGCTATCATTGGTATTAAGGAGTTGCAAAAACATGTAGACAGCCTCCTGATTATTGATAACCAGAAACTCTATCAGGTCTTTGGAGAGCTTACTATTTTTCAGGCGTTTCCGCGTGCCGATGAGGTACTGAGCACGGCCGTAAAAAGTATTGCCGAAATCATCACCCGTCCGGGCTTTATAAACGTGGACTTTGCCGATGTGCGCATGGTAATGAAAAACAGCGGCATGGCAATTATGGGTATGGGCGAGGCAGAAGGCCCCGACAGAGCCATTGATGCCGTTAAAAAAGCCTTTGAATCACCTCTGCTAAACGACTGTGATCTTGCAACCGCCAAAGGTGTTCTGGTGAACATCACCTCCAGCAAAGAAGACGGCGGCCTTACCATGGCCGAACTATCGCAGATTATGGAATATGTAAACAGCTACACCGGCTCCGCAGGCAAATTCAAACGAGGCGTGGTGTTCGACCCTGCTATCGGGAAGAAAATAAGCGTTACCATTGTGGCCACCGGTTTTGATATGCACAACATGCCGCAGGTAAATCTTGATGAAGAACAAGGCAACAGGGTTATCCTGGGCAACAGCGGCATTTATTCATCGGATAACGATATTCCCAAAGGAGGTTCCATTATTATTAACGAAATCCAGACTCGGGAAACAATGACAACAGATGCACCGGACGGCGAAGATTTTGCAGCAAAAGCAGAAAACAAACCGGCCCCCGCACCTACCTATGTAAGACGGGAAGGGAAGCCGGCCCTTATATTGGATGCAGGAGAAGATATTGCCGTTCTGGAAGCACAGCCGGCTTATATGAGACGAAATAAAAAAATTGCCGGAGCCGCCACCGATATTTACACACCGCAGGAAGCCGGAAAAATGAAAATAGAACAGGTAAACGGCAAGCAGCAATTAAGCGATAACTCATACATTCACAAAACACAAGATTAATACTAAAACACAATACAATGAGCGAGAGAAAAAGAAGAGTACGATTTGCCCCCAGCCCTACGGGGCCGCTCCACATGGGAGGCGTACGAACAGCCTTATACAACTATTTATACGCAAAACAGGCTGGCGGGGATTTTATCATCCGTATAGAAGACACAGATTCCCAACGCCTTGTACCGGGTGCCGAACAATACATCATCAACTCTCTTAAATGGTGCGGTATTTATCCCGATGAAGGAGTTGATGCCGGCGGAGCCATTGTAGAGGTTCCATCCGCAAGGCATCCGCATGCCCCCTACCGCCAATCTCAGCGCAAACCAATTTACAGACAATACGCAGAGCAACTCATTAAAAACGGTTACGCCTATTACGCATTTGATTCCGGCGAAGAACTGGATGCAAAACGGAAAGAATCAGAGGCAAACAAATCTACCTTTATCTACAACTACCAAACCCGCAAAGAGCTTAAAAACTCCCTCACCATGCCTTCGGAGCAGGTACAAGAACTCCTTGCCACCACCAGTAACTGGACCATCCGGTTTAAGAATCCGGAAGATGAAATTGTGACAATGGACGATCTCATAAGAGGGCACATAGAGGTAAACACCAACACATTGGACGACAAAGTACTTTGGAAAGCCATCGACGAGCTTCCAACCTACCACCTCGCCAACATTGTAGACGACCATTTAATGGAGATAACAGAGGTCATAAGGGGCGAAGAATGGCTCCCTTCCCTCCCACTCCACTACTTACTATACAAAGCATTCGGTTGGACAAACACCCAGCCTCGTTTCGCCCACCTTTCGTTGCTCCTTAAACCCGACGGCAAAGGGAAACTAAGCAAACGAGACGGCGACCGTCTGGGCTTCCCTGTCTTCCCTCTTAAATGGGTAAATCCTGAGGGAGAAATCAGCCGCGGCTACTGCGAGGATGGTTACTATCCGCAGGCTTTCATTAACATGCTTTCCTTGC
Organism: Bacteroidales bacterium; assembly: GCA_036639755.1. Taxonomy (GTDB): domain Bacteria; phylum Bacteroidota; class Bacteroidia; order Bacteroidales; family UBA932; genus Egerieousia. Next base: position 2,104 of record JAVWIB010000005.1, on the reverse strand, counting down.
TTGGCTGGAACCCCGGAACCGAGCAAGAGCTCTTTACCCTGGACGAACTCATACAGGCTTTCTCCCTGGATAGAGTTATAAAATCGGGAGCTAAATTTAATCCCGATAAAGCCAAATGGTTTAACCAGCAATACCTCCGCCAACAAACCGATACCCAACTGGCAGAGCAATTTATCCCAATCCTACAGGACAAAGGAATTGGAATTGTAAAAGGAAACACAGATGCACAAAACGGTGCTTCTAGCGCAAACATATATCCGTTCAGCTACGTAGAGGCCTTGTGTGCTCTCATTAAAGAGCGTGCCCACTTTGTAACCGATTTCTGGGAGATATGCAGCTACTTCTTTATTGCCCCAACCACCTACTCCCCTGTCGATGTAAAAAAATTCTACAACGCAGACACCAAGGCCATCATGGAAAAAGCATATGCCCGCATTCAAACAATAGACACTTCCGACGTACACGTCATAGAAGAAGAGCTCACCGGCTATATAAAAGAGAACGGATGGAAAATGGGAACCGTTATGAACACCCTGCGCCTGTTCTTTGTAGGAGAAGCCAAAGGATTGGGCATTGCAGAGATCATCTACTTTATTGGTAAACCCGAAGCTCTGCGCCGCATAAAAATCGCACTAGAAACCATACCGGTAGGCTAGATAGAATATAGAAATTTTTAACCTTTTTTTTAACCTAATCGCTCCAAGAAAAGCATCCTCTTAACCTGGGATGCTTTTTATTTTTTCATCCTCACCAACACCGGCATAAACAGCACCAGCGCAATCAATGAAAAGGCAAGGCCGCCCATGGTTCCAAGGGCAAAAGCAAACCAGAAAACCTCGCTCTCGCCGTCCATTAAAAACGGAATCAGACCCAGTACGGTAGAGAGTACCGTTAAAAGGATTGGAATAATTTTATGATTAAAAGATCGTAGATAAAAGGTATAGGCACTGGTACCCCGCCAGCCCTTTCCGGCAAGGTATCTTTTTGAAGAGCTCTGTCCGTTAAACTCATTAAGAATATAAATTCCGGCATTCACCACAATACCGCAGAGCATCACAAGAGAGGCATATCCCCCCTGATCAAACCGGCAGCCGGTAATGGCAAAAATAAGAAATACCCCAATAAACGAAACCGGTATAAGGCTAATAATAATTAACGGATACCGCAACGATTCAAACAACACGGCACATATAAAATAGATAATGGCTATAATCATAAGCAACAACCAAATATTCTGTGAAGTTGTCCCCCAGTATTCATATTCAGATTGTGCGGCTTTATACCCTATCGGAAGTACCGCCTCATTCAACCGCTCTATCTCCCGTTTCAGGACTCTGTTGGATAATTCATACGGCCCAATAAAATCATACGCCACAACCAGTGAATATTGCTGGTTAGCACGGTAAATATCATTCCCGCTATTGCGTTTCTCAATCTTTCCAATATCCGAAAACTTAAGATGCTGATCCCCTATATTTATATATTCATTCTTCAGGTACCAAACATCAAAATACTCTTTTCTGTTAGAAACAGCATCTACGCTCATGCTCTTTCCATCCGACTCATAGTAAGTTCCCAAGTGCTGCGAATAAAGTTGTTCCTGCAAAGCCGCATAGGTATTCACCATATTCAGATGATGTTTTGCCATTTTAGAGGGGTCATACTCAATAAAATACTCACTCCTGCTCATGGTATTGCCCCACCCCACATGTCCAAAAATATCCGGCCCGCTCACTCTGGCATTCTTGGAGAGCTCCGCAATACACAACTGACAATAACGATACAACTGATCATAATTATAACCGGTAAGAACAATCCTTTGCCCTTTATATCCACCACCTATATTATTATTAAATCCCTGATCATCTATCCCGTATACACTCCAGTTAGCCCCACCAAACACAATAGCCTTGCTTATAACCTGCTGTTTTAGCATAGCCGGGAAATAAGTGTTCTCCACCTCTTTTTTAAACGTCACGGAAATAAAACCGTTGCTGGGGCTGGTAATAGAGGTCTTAAAGCTCTCTATCTCCTCAAACTGAGAGAGATAATTCTCCATACTCAACACAATTTCATTCAACTGGGCAACTGTACAGCCATCGGG
>JAVWIB010000004.1:48147-58966 GCA_036639755.1 Bacteroidales bacterium | reverse complement strand
CATTGTACATTTACATTTATAATAAGAAAAATCTTAAATATTTTGAATATAACCAAAAATGGTATATTGTTAACTCTTGGATACCCCTAAAGAATTAGGAAATTATGTAAAGGAAATTTTGCAACAAGAGGGTATGGCAAAGGCGGTAAAGAAGATATCTTCTAATAATGATGCTAGAGGAAGGCTATAATTCAGAGTTTTAGAAATACATAAACTGTGATTTCGTTTGCGTTTATCATCAAAAATCACTAATATTGCGCTCCGTTTCTAGCAATCAAGATTAATAACAAACAAATTAAACAATTGAAAAGTATGAAAGCATTAAAATTATTTGCAGTAATTGCAGTTGCATCACTGACTGTTGCTTGCGGTAATAACAGTAATCAAACAGCAGATCAGGTCGCTACAAAAGCAGAAAGATGTTGCGACTCATGCAAACAAGGTGGTATAGAGGGAAAATGGATTCAACCCATAGAGGGGCAGGAAGGTAAGTTTGAAGGTTTTGAATTAAAAGCCGATGGCATTGCAGAGTCGGTTAATATGGCTACTCTTAAGTTTGAAAAATGGAGCAAAGACTCTACTACCCTTACTTTATCGGGTAAAAGTATAGGAAATGGACAGACAATCGACTTTTCGGATGTATATACCATTGCTCAGTCCGATAACAATACCCTTACTCTCCTTAAAGATGGTTCCGTTGTATGGTCATTAACAAGAGACGGAGCGAAAGAGTGCTGCAAAGATGGAACATGCACAGATTCTAAAGAAGAGGGATGCAAAGAGGCTACAAAGGCGGATGATTCTAAAAAAGGGTGCACAGGTTGCGGCGGATGTGAAGAATAACAAAACAAGGAAAATACAAAGAGTGGCAACAGAGAAACCTTGCCGCTCTTTTTTTGTTTAGAGCAATTGCAAAATATAGTTTCAAATACAAGAATACATGATATGGATGGTTTTGCTATGCGAAGTAATGAAATAATGCGCAAGGATGACCTGGCTACATAATTTTTTATGGTTATTACGGTAAAAAAAATTATATTTGTACAACTGTATAAATAGCAATATATGACCGGTACTTCCGCCGCTTTTTTAAGACATAGTATAATTGATGCCTGCCTGCGTGACACTCAAAGAAAATACACGCTGGAAGATCTTGTTGTTGCCTGCAAGGTCTCTACCCGTACGTTGCAGTTGGATATTCAATTTATGAGAGACAGAAAAAAAGGGTACAACGCTCCTATTGTGGTGTTTGAACATAAGTTTTACAAATACAAAGATCCGGCGTATAGCATTGATAAAGCAAAATTAAAAAAAGAAAATCTGGAGAATCTTTTGGAAATTGTCTATACACTTAAATTTTATAGTACGTTTCAGGAACTTAAAAACCTTAAGAATGTAATTAATATTCTTGGAGAAGAGATTGAAGCCAAAGTATATAAGAGAAATCCTGTTATTTCATATGAGGGTAAGCGCAGTCCGCTTGGACTGGAATACTTTGATACGTTGCATGATGCCATTATTCATAAAAAGGCTCTCTGCATTGGATACTATTCTTCCCGTTCCAACAATATTATGTCAATTATTTTCTATCCTTTTTTTCTTAAAGAATACAAAGGGCGTTGGTTTGCGCTGGGATATAAAGATGGTTTAAAAGGGGTATATAAGCTCCCTCTGGATAGAATTCGTGATTATTCCTACTCTATTCTTCCATTTCCCGATCATCTTACTTTTCATGCCGAATCCTATTTTTACGATATTATAGGGGTCTCCAGATTATCGGGAGAGGTAAAAGAGATAAAATTTCTGGTTAAGAACAAACTGGCTCCCTATATTAATGTAAATCCGCTGCATCATACGCAGCAGGTGGTAGAAAAACATGAAAACGGAGATTATGTTTTTACAATTCATATTATTCCCAATAAGGAGTTTTATAATTTAATATCGGAATACCAGCCTCATATTAAAATTATTTCTCCTAAAGAGATTGGGCAACAGGCAAATGCAATGATTCTGGATATAGCCGGCCAGTTGCCGGATTACAGCGAATCGGTGGTAAAAAAACAGCCGGTTCCCGATACAAACAACTGGGGAGATTCCGTGAATCTATTCTCGGATTTGTAATACCTTTTAAATCATTAAATTACAATGGATCAACCAAAGATAGAACGGTTATTGCGTCTTATGAAGATGCTTACCGCAAATAGCCGTTATTCGGTAGAAGATCTCAGTTATAAACTGGACATGTCGGTGAGGACCATTTACAGATATGTTGATACCTTTAGAGAGGCTGGATTTGTGGTAAAAAAGATAAATGGCTTTATAAGACTCGATAAAAAATCGGCTTACTTTAAAGATATCTCAGAACTGATTCATTTTACGGACGAGGAGGCGTACATTCTTAAAAATGCCATTGAAAGCATAGATGAAACCAATCTTATCAAGCAGAATCTAAAAGCAAAGTTATACTCTGTTTACGATTATAAAATGCTGGCAGACTGTGTGGTAAAAAACAGTAATGCAAAGAATGTAAATACGCTTATAGAAGCGATTGAAGAGAAAAAGCAGGTTGTGTTACACAACTATACATCTGCACACAGTAAGAAGGTTTCCAATCGAGTGATTGAACCGTTCTCCTTTACCACCAACTATATTCAGCTATGGGCTTACGAAGAGCAATCTCCGGCTTCTACTGCAAATGCCAACAAATTATTTAAGCTATCCCGAATAGAATCGGTAGAAGTAATAGATAAACCGTGGGGACATGAACCGCAGCACAACAAAGGGTTTATGGATTTGTTTAGAATTACCGGATACAATAAATTACCCGTAAAAATAAGGCTCGGAATGAGGGCTGCATCACTTCTTACGGAGGAATTTCCACTGGCGGAAAAAGAGTTGACAAAAATATCGCCCAATTCATGGATCTTGGATACGCAAGTATGTAGTTATGAAGGAATAGGTAGATTTGTACTAGGACTGCTGGATGATGTGGAAGTATTGGAAAGTGATGATTTTAAAAGTTTTCTTAGGACAAGAATTTCATTAGCAACATTTTAATCAGAAGTACCATGAAAAAGAAAAAAATGCCGATTGTGGCGTTGATTTATGATTTTGACGGCACTCTTTCGCCCGGCAATATGCAGGAGTATTCGTTTATAAAGGCAATTGGGAAAGATAAAGACGAATTCTGGGCAGAAACTGCAACAATGGCAAAGAATCAGGATTCCGATAATGTATTGGTTTATATGCTTCTTATGCTGCAGAAAGCAAAAGAGATGGGAATATCGTTGCGTAAAGAGAGTTTTCAGCAATTTGGAGAATCTGTAGAATTATTCAGTGGGGTTGAAAGCTGGTTTAACAGGATGAATGAATACGGACGTGAACATGGGGTGATTGTAGAGCATTATATTAACTCTTCCGGCATGAAAGAGATAATAGAGGGAACTACCATTGCCAATGAATTTAAGACCATCTTTGCCTGTTCTTATTATTATGATAACAACGGAAATGCTATCTGGCCTGCAGCATCTGTCAATTACACCAATAAAACGCAGTTTTTGTTTAAGATCAACAAAGGGATAAACAGCATACGGGATTCCGTAAAAATTAATGAATCGGTTCCCGAAGATCAAAAGCGGGTAGCCTTTCCCAATATGGTTTATTTTGGAGACGGAGAAACAGATGTCCCTTGTATGAAGCTCATTAAACAACTTGGAGGTACTGCCGTAGCTGTTTACGAGCCCAATAACAGCAAAAAGAAAGAGAGTGCAAAGAGACTCATTAAACAGGAACGGGTTAATTATGTCTGCCCTGCCGATTATTCCCAAGGCAAAAATCTGGAAAATCTTGTAAAAGCAATTATCAGTAAAATAAAAGCAGATGACGATTTGCTCCAATTAAAAAAAGAATTTAAAACAAACGGATATAAATAATACAAATGATTACAAATGTAGCAGTCTATCTTGGCTCTAAACCGGGCAACCATCCCCTATTTTTAGAAACAGCAACCGCTTTGGGCGAGCAGTTGGCCCTGCACCATTATCATATTGTATATGGCGGAGCCGGAATAGGAACGATGCGGGCATTGGCAGACGGAGCTATAAATGCCGGAGGAAAAGTGACGGGCGTGTTTCCCGACAACTTTAAAGGTAAAAAAGAAATAAGAGACTATGGTATAGAGATTAAGCATACCGGAATTACAGAAATGATTCAAGTAAAGGATATGCAGCAGAGGAAAAAAGTGATGGAAGAAATGAGTGATTGTTGTATTATTTTGCCGGGTAGTTTTGGCACCTTGGACGAATTAACGGAATATGCCGTTAACAGACAGGTGGGATACCATAATAAACCTATAGTAGTACTAAATATAAATGGGTATTATAATCCTCTTAAAGAGATGGTTATGAACATGAAAAACTTTGGGTTCATTCCCTCCTCAGAGAAAGATCTTCTTATCTATTGTAATACTATAGATGAAGTTATTCAAGTACTTAAAAATAAGTAATATGGAGTTATTATTAAATAATCATTTAACCGGAGGTCAGAAAACGGACTATGCTATTCTTATGGAAAAGAGAATAAAAAGAGTCCTTATGATTTGCAGCAGTTACGACGCATATACACTGGAAGAAGACGGACAAATTGAGACTCAGATCTATCAGGAATATAACGAACTGAATATTAGTAATCCTCCATCATTCAAATGGGTTACAACAGCATCCGATGCAAAATCGCTAATTTGCAATAACAGCTCTTTTGATTTGATAATCAGTATGTTTAATACAAACGACATAGATATTTTTAACTTATCCAAATCGTTAAAGAAACAAAACATCCATATTCCGTTGGTTTTACTGACTAATTTTTCAAAAGAAATATTTAAGAGAATCTCTTCCGAAGATAGGAAATCAGTTGATTATATCTTTAGCTGGCATGGAAACGCAGATCTTATTCTTGCCATTATAAAGCTCATAGAGGATAAAATGAATGCAGACAGAGATATTCTGGATGCCGGAGTACAAGCTATTTTATTAGTAGAAGATTCCATCCGCTATTATTCAACCTATCTCCCTACCATTTATAAATTAATATTACAGCAAAGTGCTGAATTTTTGAAAGATACCCTAAACGAGCATCAGCAGAAGTTAAGCAAAAGAGCCCGCCCTAAGATATTACTTGCTACCAATTATGAAGATGCAATCGATTTTTATCGTAAATATTCCAAGAATTTGCTAGGTATTATTTCCGATATTGGGTTTGTAATGAATAAAACCGACAGACCCGATCAGGAAAACCTTGAGGCGGGGCTTCAATTGGCTAAACTCATAAGGGATGATAACCCACATATGCCTATCTTGCTGCAATCAAGTCAGGAGTCAATGCGTGAAAAAGCAGAGGAAATAGGGTGCGGATTTCTTGTAAAATATTCGTTGACTTTATTAATGGAATTATCGGAATATATTGCAGAAGAATTTGTATTCGGAGATTTTATTTTTAGAGATCTTATAACCGGGGAAATTATAGGACGTGCCAAAAATCTAAAGGGGATGCAATCGTTGTTAATGGAGATTCCGGAAGATGTCTTTTTGTATCACACTTCCCGTAATAGATTATCTAAATGGCTCTATTCAAGGGGGTTATTTGCTTTGGCAGCAGATATGAAAAGTATTCAGCGCGATCAATATGATGCCTATACGCAAATGCGGGGGGAAATTATTGAAAAGATAAAGGAATACCGCATTATTATGGGGCAAGGGGTGGTTGCGAAATTCAGACCTGCCAACTATAATAAATATATTTGGTTTGCAAAATTAGGAGAAGGCTCTCTGGGTGGAAAAGCAAGGGGGCTTGCATTTGTAAACAATATGTTGCAAAAGTATCGGATGCTTGCCAGATACGACGGAACTAAAATAATGATTCCCAGAAGCATTGTAATCGCTACGGACTATTTCGATCAGTTTATCAAACAAAACGGATTGCAATATGTCATTAGCTCAAAAACGACAGACGATGAGCTGTTGTCTGAGTTTGTAAGCTCAAAACTTCCTGAAAAGCTGAGTGTCAGCTTAAAGGCTTATCTGGAGACAGTGAGCAAACCATTGGCAGTTCGATCAAGTTCAAAACTTGAAGATTCACATTACCAACCATTTGCAGGAATATATTCTACCTATATGATTCCGGTAACAGAGAATAAAGACCAGATGCTTCGTTTGCTTGAAAAAGCAATTAAGAGTGTATATGCATCGGTATTTTTTGCTGCCAGCCGTTCTTATATCCATACAACCTCTAACTTGCTGGGAGAAGAAAAAATGGCAGTATTAATTCAGGATCTTTGCGGTACGGAAGATGGCGGATATTACTTCCCTACCATATCGGGAGTAGCCAGATCCATCAATTATTATCCGCTGGGAGAAGAAAAACCGGAAGATGGAATTGTTACCATTGCGTTTGGATTGGGCAAGCTCATTGTAGACGGAGGACAGGGGCTTAAATTCTCCCCGAAATATCCCAAAAAGGCCATTCAGCTCTCTACACCCAAGTTGGCTCTGCGCGATACACAAGAATATATGTATGCCCTGGATCTTGCCCCGGAACAATTTAAGACATCCATTAATGACTCCATCAATCTTACCAAATTTTCCATACAAGAGGCATCCAAATTTAGAAATATCACATATGTAGCATCTTCATGGGATATGTATAACGATCGTATTGTTCACAATACATTTGATGACAAAAACCGGAAGATTATAACGTTTGCCAATATTTTACAATTTGATAAAATGCCACTGGCCCCTATTGTTTCCGATCTTCTAAAAATTTGTCAGGAAGAGCTACGCTGTTTGGTGGAGATAGAATTTGCAGTGAATATGGATGTACCGGCGGGGAGTGATATCATCTTTACTATTTTACAAGTACGACCAATTACCTCTTATGACGATACCAAACAAGAGATTGACTGGAAAGATATTAACCCGCAAGCATCCTTTATTTATGCCGATAATGCACTGGGCCCCGGTTCAATAGACGGTATCACCGATATTATTTATGTTAAAAGCACCCCATTTGATAAATCAAAGACGGAAGAGATGGCCAAAGAGATAGACGTATTAAATAGAGAGCTCGTTGCAAAGAACAAAGAATATATTCTTATAGGGCCCGGACGATGGGGATCAAGCAATCCATGGCTTGGAATTCCAATTGCATGGAACAATATTTCCGGTGCAAAAGTAATTGTTGAATACGGATTAAAAGATTTTCCGGTAGAACCTAGTCAGGGAACCCATTTTTTTCAGAATATTACCTCTTTGGGGGTTGGTTACCTGACTGTTACTCCGCATATGAATGAGGGTGTATTTAAAGAAGAGATGCTTAATGCCATGCCGGCAGTATATGAAAGTACATTTTTAAGACATATTCAACTAGAAAAACAACCTCTGATTCATATAAATGGAAAAGAGGGGAAAGGAGTTATTATTCTTTAATAGTTGTACGAATCTGCCCGTTTGAGGCTTTTTACCGGATAAATCGGATTTTAATTTCGTTGGCAATTATCTCCACGCATCTATCAATTCCAAAATAGGAAGAGTCCAGACATAAATCGTAGGATCTGGCTGCTCCCCATGTTTTGTAGGTAAAATAATTGTAATAATTGGAACGTTTCTTATCTGTTTTTTCCAGTTGCTCTTCTATTTGCTGGTTGGTGAGCTTTTCTATCCCTTTGAGCTTTCTATTCTCTTTAAGGCGCTGAATTCTATCGGGAATAGGAGCTGTTATAAAGATGTTCAAACAGGTTTTTTCTTCTCGCAGAATATAGTCTGCGCAGCGTCCTACAAATACGGCCGAACTAGTTGAAGCAACTCTTCTTATAACATCGCTTTGTATTCTGAATAACTGCGAATTATCCAATACCGAATATGACGATATATCTGCAAAAATAGATGAAAAGTTAAAGCCCAGAATTCCGCTTGAAAAAGTTGGCTCATGAATCTCATCTGCCTTTTCAAAAAATTCTTTACAGATGCCGCTCTCTTTGGAAGCCACATTAATAAGCTCTTTGTCATAGAACGGAATATTAAACATTTGGGAGAGTTTCTCCCCTATTTCAAAACCGCCCGAACCCAGTTCACGGCCAATGTTTATATAAAAATCAGACTTCATATGTGTTGTGTTTTTTAAAGTTCTTTATTTGGTATATTAACATGATTCCCGATACAAAACAAGCCAGGAAATCTGCAATCGGCATACTCATCCAGATACCGTTTACCCCAAAAAAGCGGGGTAATATAAGCAGACACGGTAATAAAAAAATCATTTGCCTTGTAAGAGATAGGAAAATGGATATTTTTGCCATTCCTATACTCTGGAAAAAATTGGAGATGACCATTTGCACCCCGATTATCGGGAATAATAAGAAAATAATCCTCATCCCGGCTGTTGTATGATTAATTAAAGTTTGGTCAGAAGTAAAGATTTTGGCAAGGGCTTGCGGAAAGAGTTCGGCAACAGCAAATCCAAGTGTAGAGACACAGGTGGCACATCCCATGGTAATGAAGAGGATTTTCCATAAACGATCGAATTTTTTTGCTCCGTAGTTGTATCCGGCAATCGGCTGCATTCCCTGATTAAATCCCATAACAATCATAACCACCACAAAACCAATGCGGTTAATGATTCCGTATGCGGCAATGGCAATATCGCCACCATGTTTTTTCAGGCTTTGGTTCACCACAATAATAATCAGACATGCCGCCACATTCATTAAGAACGGTGAAAGTCCTATTGCCAGCGTATCTTTTACAATACGTTTATTCAGATGGAAAATGCCCCTTTTAAAATGTAAGATCTGTTCTTTATTGGTGAATAACTTGATAATCCAAAGGAGGGCTAATAATTGGGCAAATATGGTCGCAATAGCCGCACCGCGTATTCCCCACCCGAATACATAAATGAAAATAGGATCCAGAATAGTGTTGAGCACCACCGTAAAAATGGTAGCTACCATTGCCTGTTTGGGAAATCCGGCAGATCTTTGCACCGAATTAAGTCCAAAATACATATGTGTGATCATGTTTCCCAGCAGAATAATTTGCATATAATCTTTTGCATATTGTAGGGTAAGTTCGCTGGCTCCAAAAAAATAAAGGATAGGTTCCAAAAAGGTAAGGATAATAATTGTGTATAAAACACCTATAATAAGGTTGAGTATCACAACATTCCCCAAGACACGTTCTGCTATATCATAATTTTTTTGTCCTAGAAGAACAGATATTAATGTAGAAGCACCAACCCCTACAAGCGATCCGAATGCCGCTCCAAGATTCATTAAAGGAAAGGTAAGAGCCAGACCCGCAATTGCAAACGTTCCTACCCCTTGCCCTATAAAGATACTATCCACCATATTATACAACGACGACGCCGTCATTGCAATAATTGCAGGAATAGCATATCTTCTTAATAGTTTTGAAATTTTTTCAGTTCCAAGTTCGGTGGGAATACCAGCAGTCATGCGCGAATTGTTTTAGTTGCGCAAAGTTACTTAAATTTCCTTATTTTACTTCTATTTGTTTTACAGCCGGCTCAATCTTCACCGGATATCCTTGATGGTAACATATAACCTCCTTTTTTATTGTTATTTGTAATAAATTACTTTTTTAAAACAAAAAAAGGGAGTTCTTGTTTATTCTGAGAAATTATTTAGTAAATTTACAGAGCTTTTAAAATCATTTTTTTATTAATTAAACTTTAAATTATGGAAGTATATAATGATTCTTCTAACAGAAAAGAACCGTTAACCGTAGGTCAATGGGTTCTTACCATTTTTTTACTGGCTATTCCGCTGGTAAATATCATCCTCTTATTTATGTGGGCTTTTGGCGGTCATAAAGATGAAAGAGAAAATTTTGCAAAAGCATCACTTCTATGGATATTGCTGGGCCTTTTGGGAACAGTTCTTCTAATCAGTTGTGTTGGCTTTGCAGCAGTTACCGGGTTATTTGCAAGCGGTTGCGTTATTTAAACTCTCCACATATTATATTTTACCTCATAACTTAGAGGCTGTTTGATATCATCATGAAAATTAAAACAGCCTCTTATCTTTTCTCCCCAGAGATAGATATGAGGTCTTTATTTGTATTTTTCTAATTTTATTTTGTGGTTTTCTGAAATAATTCTGTAAATTTGCACGATTTTTTAGCGGTTCTACCAATGAAGATAAATAAAACGAACGTAGCCCGTATTCTGGATTCCAGAAAAATTGATTACGAACTTGTACCTTATACCGTTGATCAGGAGAATCTTGCAGCAACACATATTGCACTTGAACTGAATGAGAATATAGAACAGGTATTTAAGACATTGGTATTAAGAGGAGATAAGATCGGGTTGTTTGTATGTGTGATTCCGGGGGATAAGGAGGTTGACTTAAAGAAAGCCGCAAAAATATCAGGAAACAAAAAGGCGGAAATGATTGCAATGAAGGAATTGCTTCCTCTTACGGGTTACATCAGAGGCGGTTGTTCTCCTATTGGAATGAAAAAGACGTTTCCTACGTGGTTCCATAAAACGTGTAGTGAATTTCCGTATATTTATGTAAGTGCGGGAGTGCGAGGTTTACAAATAAAAGTAGCGCCACTGGATTTACTAAATGTTGTTGGTGCCCAAATTGAAGATTTAATAGTGACCGAATTATAATTTTGCCATCTTAGCTCAGTCGGCCAGAGCGGCGCATTCGTAACGCGCAGGTCCGGGGTTCGATTCCCCGAGATGGCTCAGCCTCGGAGAGGCTGTCAATTTACAGCCTGCGGCTGAGACGGCACTT
>JAVWIB010000004.1:0-48047 GCA_036639755.1 Bacteroidales bacterium | reverse complement strand
CGTGCCGGGCTTCGCCTTATACTCGGAGAGGCTGTCAATTTACAGCCTGCGGCTGAGACGGCACTTCGTGCCGGGCTTCGCCTTATACTCGGAGAGGCTGTCAATTTACAGCCTGCGGCTGGTGCAGTGTAAAGGATTGTATTTTAAGAGAGGTGAAACTTTAGAATACAAAATCCAAATTGATTGAATGTTATTTGTAACGGGGTGTCTGCTGTCAGGAGAATATTGGTGGTGCTACCACTCAGGAGGTTGATGCAGGAGTATTCTTGACCGGAGATTATGTTCCAAAAATCAAAAAAATGTTTGGGAAGTATGATAGCTGTACCGGTTTGCGGGCCGGGACTACTTATAATAGCAGACTGCAAAGCGGGTTGCGCAAAATCTACGGCAATGATGATAAGTTCGTCCGGAGCATCTAACTCCTTGATTGATTTACGGCTGCGGCGGGCAAAAGCGAACTGGGTGTTTGGATGAAAGAAGGAGTTGGTAAAGTTGGCGTATTCCAGATCATAGGTGTCACCGCATTTAATAGCCCTTTCTCCCATTGCAATGGAAAACAGTTGTTTATAAATGGAATGTAATTTTTGTTCGGATTCAGTAAGGGCTGAGTGCAGGAACCTTGCAACACTTGGCGCAGTACAATAATCAAAAATGGAGGTTCTGCCGTCAAGAGCACTGAAACCCTCTTGCAGCATCCCCCGTTCGCCAAATTCCTGTCCGAAATAGAGCATAAACGGAGCTTTGTTCAGCATAAGCGAAACGATCAGCTCAGGGATGGCCTTAAACGGGTTCCCGATATTAAAATCGGAGGCTATGCGTTGCTCATCGTGGTTTTCCAGAAAATTAAGCATGGAGTTCTGCATCTCCCCAAGAGCCTGCCAGTTGTTTGTGATGGAAAAAGCAGCAGAGACCTGTTGTGTTATTGTTTTTAGATGATCATACAATCCAACCTTGTCATACAGATAATCAAAGCCTCCTGTCTTTAAATAGGAATCATATAGGCTTGGATTATAAACTTCGGCAATCATTAAAATTGCAGGATATTCTTTTTTCAATTCTGTAATTGCCCAATGCCAGAACTCTACCGGAACCATTTCGGCCATATCGCATCGGAAGCCGTCTACCCCTTTGGCAGCCCAGAAACAGAGCACATTCAGCATCATTCTCCATGTTTTGGGAATGGGGTAAAAATGTTGTGTTCCGCCGCTGCAATAATCAATTCCGTAATTTAATTTTACGGTCTCGTACCAGTCGGTAATCTCCGGGGAGGCTGAAAAACAATTATTTCCGGTTGCCCTTGCCGGATATTCATAGTAACTACCCCGGGTGTCATTTCCTGCCGCCGCAAATTTGTTGGTATCCAATTTCAGATCTCCCAGATAATAGAAATTATTATCGGGATGAAAAGAGGTTGTATGATCGGATGCTCCAAAATCTTCCACACCAACCGGGGCCGCATCAGAATGATAACGACGGGCCAGGTGGTTGGGGACAAAATCGATAAGAACTTGCAAACCGGCAGAGTGGGTACGCTCTACCAACGCTTCAAATTCTGTCATTCTGTTTGGAATGTTGCCGGCAAGCGAAGGGGCCACATCATAATAATCTTTAATTGCATACGGAGAACCGGCCTCTCCTTTTATAACAGCCGGATGGTCTGCCTCAATGCCGTAAGCCGTAAAATCTGTTTTTGTGGCATGTTCTAATACACCGGTATACCAGATATGGGTAACCTGTAATTCCTTTATACGGGAGAGTACGTCCGTGGTAATACTGTTGAATTTGCCGGAGCCGTTCATAAAAAAAGAGCCGTTGGAAATACAATTTTCATTGGTATTTCCAAAGACTCTAAGTAAGAGCTGATAAATTATAAATTTATCATTCATAACGGCTTAACGCCATCTTAAAATCTTCCTGAAATCGTAATCCTCAGGATTTGGTACATATTTTTTAGCCGCCTCATAATCTGCAGGGGTAATGTAATGCATCAGATAGTTAAAAATCTGTTGAACTTTATCGGTGTGAATATTAACACCTCTTGGTGGTATTTTCCCGGTTTTGGGATCCTGCATATCCTTCAAGAACAACGATTTAATATTTCCGTTCAGATCTAGATAAACCATACAGCCGGTAATCCCTTCCGTAAATAGTTTATAAACACCCATTCCCAATTGAGAACAATACATTAAATCGTAAGCAAACGGAGTAACGCACCTTACTTCGTAGCCAATCTCAACCGGACGTGATTTAACCGATATACCCAGTGTATTTAATTTATTATCAAGCATCTCATTAAACATCTGCGCTTTGGAAATTTTGCCAAGTTCGGGATGTCCATGTTCGTCATACGTAAATTTAACGCCGGATGCCTCTACCTCCTTGTGGCTCAATTCATGGAACACGCCCTCGGAAATCATAATGCAACCGTAAGGAATTCCCATAATTTTCCGTTTAATAATAGAGGAGATAGCCATGTTTATAATTTTCTCTGCCGTAATACTTGTCTTATTAAACATTTCGGGGATCACAATCATTGGATAATGACATGTTGCACCAATCCCTAATGCCAGATGTCCGGCAGAACGTCCCATTGCAGAAACTACAAACCAGTTACCGCTTGTTCTTGCGTCCTCATAAATGGTAGCCGCAATTTTAGTCCCCTCTCCTTTTGCAGACTGATACCCGAATGTTGGGATATTTTGCGGTAAAGGAAGGTCATTGTCAATAGTTTTAGGGACATGTATATTTGCAATAGGATAATTTTTAGCTTCCAGAAATTTTGCAATTCTGTTTGCCGTAGAGGCGGTATCATCACCACCAACGGTGACAAGCAACTGAATATTATTGTTTTTAAAGAAATCAAGATTAAAATTTTCCTGAAAATCTACATCGGTAGGTTTGTAACGGCTCATCATCAGATAAGAGCCCCCTCTGTTAAAGATAGAATCGGCGCAAATAAAATCCAGTTCACAAAAATTTGGATTGGGAGAGAATAATCCTTTATAACCGCCGTGTAGCCCTAAAACCCTATAATCGTTCTGAATAAATGTTTTTGCAATACTACCTACAACGGTATTCATTCCCGGAGCAGGCCCGCCACCTGTCAGGATAACAATTGATTTTTTCATTTTATTTCTATTTCTATGTGTTATTTGAGCCGCAAATTTATGATAAATATTAAAAATATGTGTATTTTTGTTAGATTTTTATTTTATAAAAGGGATTTACCGTGAAGAAGAGCGAAGCAAAATTAAGGATAGAGGAACTTACCAACCAATTAAACATTCATAACCATGATTATTATATTTTAAATAATCCAGTTATCTCCGATTTTGAATATGATATTTTAATGCAGGAGTTAACGGCACTGGAAAAATCATATCCTGCTTTTGCTCTGGAAAGCTCTCCTACTCAAAAAGTCGGGAGCGATTTATCAACCGGAATCTTAACGGAATTTAAACAGTATCCCCATCAATATCCCATGCTTTCATTGGGCAATACCTACGATTTTCAGGAACTCATTGCCTTTCATGACAGAATTGTAAAAGCTACAAATCAACCTTTTACCTACGCCTGCGAGCTAAAATTTGACGGAACGGCTATCTGCCTCACCTATAAAAACGGAAAATTAACACAAGCCCTCACCCGCGGAGACGGTACGATGGGCGATGATGTCACCCAAAATGTAAAACAGATTCCATCCATTCCGCAAAAATTAAAAACAGGGGGTAATTATCCCGATGAATTTGAAATACGCGGTGAGATTTTTATGCCCTATCAGGCCTTTGACCGGCTGAATTACCAGCGGGAACTGGATGAAGAACAGCCTTTTGCCAATCCGCGCAATGCTGCGGCAGGGTCTCTTAAACAGTTGGATTCCAATATTGTAAAAGAGAGGGGACTAGAGTGTAAGTTATACCATCTTATTGCTCCGTCCTATTCTTTGCAGACCCATTCTGAGTCGTTACAACTGGCGGCGCAGTGGGGACTCCCGGTATCGGAACATCTTCAGGTCTGTTCTACCATGGATCAGGTCATAGAATTTATTAAGCGGTGGGATACCCAACGAAAGGCCCTTCCCTATGCTACCGATGGCATTGTCATAAAAATTAATCAGTTGGATTTACAAAAAAGTCTTGGCTTTACCGCAAAATCTCCCCGTTGGGCTACCGCCTATAAATTTAAACCGGAAGAGGCACTAACCAAATTATTATCCATCGATTATCAGGTAGGCCGTACGGGAGCCATTACTCCGGTAGCAAATCTGGAGTCGGTGCAATTATCGGGAACCATTGTAAAAAGGGCTTCTCTGCATAATGCAGATCAGATTAAGCTCATGGATATTCATATTGGTGATTCTGTTTATGTAGAAAAAGGGGGTGAAATTATCCCTAAAATTACCCGGGTGGAGTTGAGCAAAAGAGAGGAAAATGTGCAGGCGGTGATTTATCCAGTTGTATGTCCGGTTTGCGGCACAATGTTGGTAAGGGATGAGGACGAAGCAAAACATTTTTGTCCCAATCAAGATTTCTGTCCGCCACAGATTAAAGGACGGTTTATCCATTTTATCGGGAGAAAGGCAATGGATATTAATGCGGGAGAGGCTACCATAGAACAACTTTATAATAAAGGATATATTCGGCAGTTAAGCGATTTGTATAAATTAACGGCGGAACAGTTGCGTACGCTCGATAAATGGAAAGAGAAATCGGTGGCAAATTTCCTTTCCTCTCTGCAAAAGAGCAAGCTGGTTCCATTTCATAAAGTATTATTTGGATTGGGTATCAGATATATAGGCGAAACAACCGCAAAGAATATTGCCGGAGAATTTAAGAATATTGATGCGATTGCCTCTGCAACACGGGAAGAATTACTTGCTACGGAAGAGGTTGGCGAAAAATTAGCCGACTCCTTACTTGGTTATTTCTCAAACGAACGGCATATGAAGGTGATAGAAGAGTTAAAAGAGGCAGGGTTGCAGTTTGCCGTCAATGAGCAGGAAAAGGTAATTGCCTCTGAGGCACTGGAGGGAAAAGTAATTATGATTACCGGAAATTTCTCAATTTCACGGGAGGATATGAAAAAACTGATAGAGTCTCATTCCGGTAAAGTGGGAAGTTCGGTTACCGGAAATACGGATATGCTGATAGCCGGAGAAAAAAGCGGCTCTTCCAAATTACAAAAAGCCGAAAAACTTGGCATACAGGTTTTAAGCGAAGATGACTTGATGAGAATAATTAATAAAACGAATATAACAAATGAGAACGATTAGAATTACGGAGCACATCTACTATGTTGGAACAAATGACAGAAAAAAACATCTTTTTGAGAATAACTGGCCTTTACCCAACGGAGTGTCTTATAACTCGTATTTGATTGCAGATAAAAAATCTGCCCTTGTTGATACAATCGAATTTGGCAGTGACGATCATTATTTAGATAAAATAGCCTCTCTGCTTGATGGGAAACCGTTGGATTATCTTGTTGTTAATCATATGGAACCCGATCATTCCAGTATGATAAAAAGCGTTTTACGTACATATCCACAGGTAAAATTAATAGGAAACAGCCAGACATACAAACTGCTAAAATCATTCTATGAGGTTGCCGATGAGAATTTTATGCAGGTAAATGATGGTGACGAGATTGATATGGGGACCAGCAAGTTAAAATTTGCTTTTATTCCGTGGGTGCATTGGCCGGAGACAATGGTTACGTATGAAATAAACTCTAAAACGTTGTTTTCATGCGATGCCTTTGGCGGTTTCGGAACACTTAACGGTTGTATTTTTGATGAGGGGAATGATTTTGAAACCTATTATTTGGAGGATATGCGCAGATATTATTCCAATATTGTAGGAAGATATAGTCCAATGGTGCAAAAGGCCCTTGCAAAACTGGAAGGACTGGAGATAAAGACCGTTGCCCCCTCTCACGGACTTATCTGGAGAGAAAATCCGGCTAAAGTAATAGGTTTGTATGATAAATGGAG
This sequence comes from Bacteroidales bacterium, assembly GCA_036639755.1. Classification (GTDB taxonomy): domain Bacteria; phylum Bacteroidota; class Bacteroidia; order Bacteroidales; family UBA932; genus Egerieousia. The sequence continues at coordinate 42,055 of JAVWIB010000004.1, read as the reverse complement.
TAAATATGAGGCGGAAGATGGCGTTGTTATTGCCTATGCCTCTATGTACGGCAATACCGAACAGATGGCGGAATACATAGGTTCTCTTTTTGCCGATTACGGGGTTAAAGTGAGAATTTACGATGTCTCAAAAACACATGTTTCCACTTTGTTAAGCGAAATCTGGAAATACAAAGGGCTGGTTTTGGGAACTTGTGCCTATAACACGCAAATGCATCCTATGATGGAGCATTTATGCAACGAGATTAAACTATCGGCTCCAAAAAACAAAACTTTCTCCATCTTTGGCTCTTCTGCATGGAACGGTGCCGGAGTAAAAGAGTTACGCAAATATGCAGATGGAAACGGCCTCACTGTTACCGGTTTGGTGACGGAAGTTAGCGGTTCTCCTTCCATTCATAAAATGGGAGAAACAGCACAGCAAATGGTGCAGGAGTTTGTAAAAGAGATGAAATCTAAATAACAAGAAAATACAATGGTAGAAAACATAGAGGTAGGAATGACCTACAGGAGAGATTTAACAGTTACGGAACATGATACGGCAAAATCGTATAAATCGGGAGGATTGGACGTATTGGCAACCCCCGGAATGATTGCCCTTATGGAGAGTGCCGCATTTGGGTTGCTAAAGCAGGAACCTGTTGCCGTAGACAGCGTAGGAATTGAAATAAATATACAACATACTCGGGCGTGCCTTGTAGGAACCTCTGTATGGGCTGTTGCAACAATAAATTCGGTAAACGGCAACAAAATAGGATTTGAACTTGTTGCTTACGATCAAAACGGAGAAATAGGAAAAGGTAATCATGTTAGATATATTATTGATGCCGATAAATTTATGGTGAAACTCAATAAAAAATAGAGTATTTATATACATTGAAAGATCTGCTGGATGAAATAATGAATTTTTACAGATGGTTGATTAAATTTATCACCATAGATATCTGGAATCTCAATATAGATGATTTTGGCAAAGCCAAACAGAGATTTATCAGGTATCTTATGGTAGCTTTAATTACTATTCGTAAATCGTCAAACGATAAATTGGGATTGTATGCGGTATCACTGAGCTTTTTTTCGGCAATGTCGCTGGTTCCATTTGTGGCTGTGGCTTTTGTGGTAACCGGCGGATTGGGATTGGAGCGAAGGTTGCAAGAGTTGCTTCTGGAATCATTTTCAGACAACCAGGAGACCTTACAATGGATTATAAAGTTCGCCGACAATATTGTAACCAGCAGTAGCCAAGGGATGTTCGGTACCATTAGCTTTCTGTTTTTTATTGGTACCGTGGTGTGGATGATATTAAACGTAGAAAAATCGTTTAATGATATCTGGCTGGTAGAAAGGGCTCGCTCCATTGCAAAACGTTTTTTATATTATATCGGGATACTGGTTGTAGCCCCTTTTATGATTATTACGTTTTTGTCAATTACCCTTTTCTTTAACCGGGCCCTCGATTCTATCGGGTACGGATTGTTTGATATGGGACAGATCAGCTTTTTCCTGCAATGGATTTTATTTTATGGTATTGTACTTGTAGCGTTCACAATCATGTATAAATATATACCAAATGTAAAGGTGCACTTTTCGGCGGCATTTACGGCGGCAGTCATAAGTGCACTTGCTTTTGTAATACTGCAATATTTATATCTGGAAACGCAGTTGCTGGTATCGCGGTTAAATGCGGTATATGGTGCGTTTGCAGCTATTCCTTTGTTTCTTATCTGGATGAATATCAGTTGGGTAATCATTCTTGTGGGGGCAGAAATTTCACATGCATACCAATATGTAGACAATTATAAATATCAAGAAAGACTATGAACATCAATATGGAATTAACAAAGAATGCAGTAGATTTTATAGATGATAATCTGCTCCATTCTTTTATAGAAAATACCAAGGAAGATCTTGTGCGGGCACGGGAAATCTTTGCAAAAAGTTTAAGTAAACAACCTCTGAATCTAGAAGAAACAGCCGTTCTACTCGCACTTAAATCACCGGAAGCTCTCAAAGAACTCTATGATGCGGCATGCGAACTCAAACGCTCTGTTTATGGAAACAGAATTGTATTGTTTGCTCCGCTTTATGTAGGGAACAGTTGTGTAAATAATTGCAAATATTGCGGTTTTAGAAAGAGTGCGCAGGGAACTATTCGGAAAACGCTAACACACGACGAACTGGTTGCCGAGATTACCAATCTGGAAGACTGCGGCCATAAACGGCTGATTCTGGTGTACGGAGAGGCTCCAAAATACACTCCCGAATACATTGCAGAGTGTGTAAGAACCTGTTACGCAACTAAAAAAGGGAACGGAGAGATCCGCAGGGTGAATATTAATGCAGCACCTTTGGATATTGAAGGATTCAGAACCGTAAAAGCATCGGGAATAGGAACATTCCAGGTATTTCAGGAGACCTATCATAAAGAGACTTATGCAAAATACCATCCGGTGGATGATATTAAAGGAAACTATATGTGGCGTTTAAATGCTATGGACAGAGCTTTTGAGGGGGGAATAGATGATATGGGTATTGGGGCACTGTTTGGTCTGTACGACTGGCGTTTTGAGGTGTTGGGATTGGTCTCTCATGCATTGCATTTACAGAAAACTCACGGTGTAGGGCCTCATACAATTAGTTTTCCAAGAATACAGCCTGCAACCGATTTGGATATGGATCTGCCGTATCGTGTTACCGATGAACAATTTAAACAATTAGTAGCTGTTCTACGCTTGGCAGTGCCATATACCGGATTAATTATGACCGCACGTGAAAGTATGACCATTAGAGATGAGGTGATCGAATTTGGCGTTTCTCAAATAGATGCCGGAACTAAACTGGAAATAGGGGGATATCAGAGGGAAAAAGGGAGTGCGCAGGAATTAAATAAAGAGCAGTTCATGGTGGGTGATACGCGAGAGCTGGATCAGGTGATTCAATGGTTGTTGGAGAGAGAATTTATTCCAAGTTTCTGTACTTCATGCTACAGATTAGGGAGAACGGGGGAACATTTTATGGAATTTGCCATCCCCGGATTTATAAAACGCTTCTGTACCCCTAACGCAATGCTTACCCTTGCGGAATATATGGAGGACTATTCTAGTAAACAAACCAAGGAAGCGGGCTATAAACTTATTCAGAAAGAATTACGGAATTTACCGGACGGAGAGCAGAAGAAACAGATAATTGCTAAATTAGAGGCCATAAAAACAGGGAAACGGGATTTACTATTTTAGGTATGTTTACACAAGAAGATCATGATTTAATTTACAGAGAGTTTGAATCGCTACGGCTCGCCAGCTTAAAACGATGTGCAAATCAGGAAGAGTACGAAGGTGTGATAAAAGCCTTTGAGTTTGCCAACGAAGCACACAAAGGGGTAAGAAGGCGTTCCGGCGAACCTTATATTATCCACCCTATTTCCGTTGCAAAGATTGTTGTGCAGGAGATAGGGCTGGGCTATAAATCTATTGTAACTGCTCTGTTGCACGATATAGTAGAAGATACCGAGTATACGGTAGAGGATATAGAGAGGCTGTTTGGAGCAAAAATAGCATCACTGGTAGACGGACTTACCAAAATAAAATCCGCCATGGATAACCAGCACTCAAAATCGGCAGGAGCATTGGATGAAAAATCGATGCAGGCAGAGAATTTCAAGCGGATTTTGCTCACTCTCAATGATGATGTAAGAGTTATCTTAATAAAACTCGCCGACAGATTGCACAATCTACGCACCATAGGTTCCATGCCCGAAAGAAAAAAAGATAAGATACTGAGTGAAACCATGTATATCTTTATTCCGCTTGCACTCCGGCTGGGGTTGTACGGAATGAAATCGGAAATGGAAAATATCTGGCTTCAATACAGGGAGCCGGAGAGTTTTGCAGCAATCACCAAACAGATTACCGGCGTACTGGAGGAAAAGGGATGTGCTATTGATCAGTTCATAGAACCTATGAACAAGATACTTACGGATGCCGGGTACAATTTTACAATTAGTAAAAGAACCAAAACGCCCTATTCTATCTGGCGGAAAATGCGAATAAAAGGGATTCCGTTCGATCAGATATATGATTTGTTTGCCGTAAGGCTTATTTTTGAGCCAAAAGAAAATATAACCGAGAGAAAGCAGTGTTGGGATATTTATTCTCTTATATCGGAGGGGCACAGTTCCAAGATGGATCGAATGCGCGATTGGGTAAGTACTCCTAAATCAAACGGATATGAAGCTCTGCACTGCACCCTTATGAGTCAGCACGGAAATTGGATAGAGGTACAGATACGTTCGGTAAGGATGAATGAAATAGCAGAAAAAGGGGTAGCAGCCCATTGGAGCTATAAAGGGGTGAATAAGAGTGAGAACGATATGGATAGCTGGCTGAATATGGTGCGGGAGGTTTTGGAAAGTCCCGATGTAAATGCATTGGAATTTCTGGATAAATTTCATGAGGGGCTCCTTGCTTCCGAAATTTATGTGTTTACCCCCAAAGGGGAATCCAGGCCGCTTCCTAAAGGCTCCACAGCCATTGATTTTGCCTACAGCATCCATTCAGCTATCGGGAATAAAGCGATTGCAGCCAAAGTAAATCTTAAGTTGGTTCCTCTCTCCAGTACCCTTAAGAACGGCGACCAGATAGAAATTATTACAGCAGAATCGCAGAAACCGCAACGGGAATGGCTGAATTTTGCCACTACGGCAAAGGCTAAAAGCCTTATTTATGATGCACTTAAATCGGAGATAAAAGATTCCATTAAAGAGGGACAAACCATCTTGGAAGCAGAACTCTCCAAATACGGAGTAAAGCCGCAGCTTAGAGTGATTAAGAAATTGTTACTTGCATACAATCTTAGTAATAAAGAAGAACTTTATAATAAAATAAGTGCAGGTCTTGTGGATCTTACCGATCTGGAAAAAATCTTAAAGAAAAATTCCGAAAACAAGTTTGTTAAATACTGGAACCTGCAATTCTTTTTTGGAAATAGAAACGCTCAGGAACAGGATGAAGATGTAGCGGAAGAAGATGATGTTCATATTGAGTCCAAACCGGATATTGATAAAAAGAAAGATTTTCTCTTAAAAGAGAATATAGATAATACCTTATCATACAAAGTTGCAGAGTGCTGCAATCCTATTCCGGGAGATGCCATCATAGGTTTTGTAGATGAAAATAACAATGTGATAGTCCATAAGAAAGTATGTCCCAATGCAATTTCAATGGCAGCACGGCAAGGTGGAAAAATTGTAAATGCAAAATGGACCAAACACACCGTACTATCATTCCTGGCTAAAATTAACATCAAAGGAATTGATAAAATTGGAATTGTTAATGAAATCACAAAATATATAACCTTGGTACTGAATGTAAACATTCGGAAAATACATTTTGAAACCCATGACGGAATCTTTGAAGGATATCTGGAGCTTTATGTACATAATACAGATGATCTGGAAATATTAATGAAAAGAATCCAAAAAATAAAAGGAATCGAAAACGTTGTAAGGGTAGATATCAAAGAACAAGAGTAAATATTAGATAGAAAATACAGATGAAATTTAAACAAATACACGCTTTACAGTTATTTACAGTACTTTTGCTGGCTCTCTACAGTTTGCATACAAGTTCGTGCGCCAATACAAAGGCAGCCCCAAGCGGTGGCCCGAAAGATTCACTGACCCCGGTTGTTGTTTCCGTTTTACCCGATTCCAACGCTATTTATGTACCGCGTACCAAGACAAAAGTCACCATTACATTTAATGAATATGTGCAGCTAAAAGATGCCACAAAAAATATTCTTCTCTCCCCTCCTCAAAAGAAAAAACCGGTGACCAAAATAAAGGGAAAAAGTATTGTAGTAACGTTCCCGGAAGATCTGGATTCCAATAAAACCTATTCCATTAATTTTGGTTCTGCCATTGCAGATAATAACGAAGGCAATGTGCTGGAAAATTTCGTGTACAGTTTCTCTACCGGTCAGACAATTGACTCTATGATGATTAGCGGTACCGTTGTTAACTATGCAACACTTCTCCCGATAGGCGATCTCACCATAGCCTTGTATGCAAACTCAAAAGATTCTTCTGTATTTAATTCTCTCCCCGATGCCGTTACAAAAAACGATAAATGGGGCTATTTTACAATACGCAATCTAAAACCAATTCCTTATGCTGTGTATGCATTTAAGGATGAAAACGGTAATAATAAATATGATCCCGGAAATGAGTATATTGCTTTTCTGGATAGTCTCTACACACCTCGGACCGTCATGAAAAAAGGGATGCCGCAATTGGCCTCCTATAATATGAAAGATACACTGGCCTGCCTGATGAGACCTTGCGAGATAGACTTGTATTTGTTTAAGGAAAAACCAACCAATCAATATATAAGTAACTCGGGGCGTCCTACCCTGCGGGGGGCCTTTGTTAAATTTAATGCCCCTGATGCCCAGATTGACTCATTCTCCATACGTGGAATAAGGCACGATAAACTCATCCGGCAATTTAATAAAACATTTGATAGTCTCTCTTTTTGGATTAACGAAGGGGGAAGAATGCAGGACACCCTGTTTCTAGGAATCAAATATCAGAAAACCGATTCTACAAGTAAACTGATACCTACCGTAGAAAACTTAAAATTAGTAGCTCCGGTTGTTAAAAAAGAGAAGAAAAACAAGAAAAATCCAAATGAGAAAACAGATCGGAAAGACTTGTTAAAATTCAATCTGACGGCAGCTCCCGATAAAGTAGAACAAGACGGTTATATCTTTGAATTTAACGAACCTCTTGTAAAATCGAATTTTGACACAATCATCTTTACCACCAGCACCCCAAAAAAGATTGTCTCACAACAGAAATTTACCGTAAAACAAGATAGTACCGATCTAAGACGATATATCCTACGCCCTACCGAGCCATTCAAAATAGGAAATGACTACGAAATGACTATACCCAAAGCAACCTTCCGTGATATAAACGGCTTTACCAACGATTCTACTTATAATAAATTATCACTTCCAACAGATGATAAACTTAATTCACTCACACTCGAGATGATCAATGTAGATACCAGATACATTGTAGAGGTGGTGGATGAGAAAAGAGAAAAAGTATTCCGCTCTTATATCATTAGTAATGATGTAACATTACCGTTCCCATATTTACAAAAAGGGAAATACTCAATCCGGATTATGGAAGATAAAAACAATAACGGTTTGCTGGATGCCGGAGATATTCTTAAAAAAAGACAGCCGGAAAAAGTAAGCCTTTATCGCCTTGCCGACGGAAAAGACGTTATTGAATTAAAAGAGAGAACCGATATAGAACAAACCATAGACGTTAAAGCTCTTTTTGGAAAATAGAGAACCATTTAATCAAAAATATGAAGAATCTGAAAATTATAATACCGCTGTTGTTCTCCCTTTTAATCGGTACAAGTATACAGGGGCAGAATACGAATTCCAACAAAAATAAGCAGCAGGCTGATATGAAAGAATTTGATAACACCTCTTTCTCGGATGCGCAACCGGTAAAAATACATGATACCACTTTATTAACCCAACATTTGATTGGCGTAAAATGGGGATATGCAATTTCCAATGTTGGATTCAGTCAGCAGTCCGAGAATAAATCAATCAAATCTCCGGCAAATTTTGGAGTTTACTATACATATTATCATTCGTTATGGAAGTCCATGCCCTACTTCGGATTGCATACAGGATTGGAATTTACCGAACTTGGCTTTACGGAAGTTCTTGGAACCGACCAGGCCAAGACGGAGACCGAACAACGATACAAGGCCATTTCCATCCCTTTTATGACTCAGTTCAGAGTTGATTTCTGGAAAATGCGGCTTATGCTTGGAGTTGGTGCGTTTGGTACCTACCTGCTCTCTACCAATCTGGAAGGAGGTATTCCGTCCACTACCAATAAAGTGGGGTGCGGAATTATAGCAGGAGGCGGAATAGCGGTAAAATTCAATCCTATTGAACTACATATTGAATGTAACTACAAATATTCGTTATCTCACTTTCTGAACCCCCAGATTTATTCTACCGAATACTGGTTGTATACTCATGCCAATCAGTTGCAAATCTCATTAGGTGTCTTTTACAACCTGAGCACACGTAAAAAGAAATAAGGAACATGGAAACAATGACCGTTAAAGCCGGAAATATTTTAATAGGAGGCGGTTCTCCTATCCGTATTCAGACAATGTGCAATACACATACACAAGATATTGAACCATCTGTAAAACAATGTCTGGAAATGGCCTGCAACGGTGCCGAACTAATACGGCTCACCACGCAGGGACCTAAAGAAATAGAGGCATTAAAAAAAATAAAACATATCTTAAGAGCACAAGGTGTTCAGATACCATTGGTTGCAGATGTTCACTTTAGTTCGGATGTTGCCATAGAAGTTGCCAAAGTAGCTGATAAAGTAAGGATTAATCCCGGAAATTTTGCCAAAGAGCAGGAAGAAGCAAAAAAACAATTTGCAAAATTCATAGAGGTCTGCAAAGAATATAATACCGCTGTGCGGATAGGATTGAATCACGGTTCACTTGGTGAACGAATTATCAATCTATACGGAGATACCCCCCTTGGTATGAAAGAGGCCGCTATGGAGTGGCTGATGATGTGCGTAGAAAATAAATTCTACAATGTAGTTGTCTCTCTGAAAGCCAGCAATCCCGTTATTATGGTAGAGGCATATCGATTACTCAAACAAGCCATGATTAAAAAACAATTGCGTTTTCCGTTACATCTGGGGGTTACCGAGGCCGGAAACGGAGATATGGGGAGAATTAAATCGGCTGTGGGGATAGGTTCGCTCTTAAAAGATAATATAGGAGATACCATACGAGTTTCATTAACAGAAGATCCTGTAAAGGAGATCTCTGCCGCCAGAATTATTGCAGACTATTTTGATAGCGGCAGTTATCAGGAAAGTATGGCTGAAATTAAAGAACTCATGGCGGAAAGAGCTATTCCGGCTCAAACCTATAAATGCAAAAGCTGGGAAGAATTCATACTAAAAGCCTCCTGTGATTTTGGCCCTCTCCTACTGGATAAAATCATTGATGATTTTAATGTGGCCGCCCTTATAGAGGATACGGAGGTGGCTCCCGATAAACTAGAGGAGTTTAAAGACAATCTTATGCAGGCCGCCCGGCGAAAATTTACCAAACCGGAATACATTGCTTGTCCCGGTTGCGGCAGAACATTATACAATCTGGAAGAGACCTTTAATGAGGTAAAGCGTAGAACATCCCACCTGAAAGGGATGCGTATTGCCGTTATGGGATGCATTGTAAACGGCCCGGGAGAGATGGCAGATGCAGACTACGGCTATGTAGGCGAAGGAAAAGGAAAAGTAGCCATCTATCGTGGTAAAACTGCCGTTATGCGCTCCGTACCGCAGGAAGAAGCAATTGATGCCCTTCTAAAAATTATAGAGCAAGATGCTTGTTATTCCGTGAAGTGATCTACAAAAAGTCGTCCTTCTTCCGCTTTTACAACCGTTACGCTCTCCCCCTTAGAGGCATAACCGTAAAGCAGTTGTGCCTGATATCTTTTTCCGTGAATTTCCACACTTCCCTGCGGCTTTAGATCTGTTGCTACAATGGCCTGACACCCAATTAATCCAACCAAAGAATCTGTCTCTACCCCCACAAAACCTTTATGATCGGCGAGACTGGTATGCAGTACAATATGCGAGAATGCCCTGGAACCATATAATTTTGAAGCCAGATACACAGACCCTAGAAAGGCAACCGTTGTGGAAACCAATACAATAGCAAATGGTTTAATAAGCGGTTTAAGATTATAATCTCCACCGTTGAATACGATATCGTTATCAATCATTGCAAAAACCAGACTCACCGTTACCAAAATAATTCCGCTCACTCCGGCCACTCCAAAACCGGGTATAATAAGAATCTCGGCAAATAACAGCCCCACTCCCACGATGAACATTAATAATTCCCAGTTCTGAGCCAGTCCCTCCAGATACAACGGGGCAAAATAAAGAACCGCACCCGTAATAGCTGCTGCCAAAGGCAATCCCACTCCCGGACTTTGCAACTCAAAATAAATCCCCCCAATAATAAGCATAAGCAGAATCCCTTGCATGTACGGACTCATTAAAAAATAGATAACTTTTTCCAGAAAAGAGATATGCTGCTCCACAAGAATATATTCTCTTCCCTCTACAGCACTTTTATTTTCAGAAAAATTGTTTACGCTCCCGCTTTGTACATTTTCCATATCATAATTTCTGCCTCCTTGGATTACTTTCTCAACAACCTCATTTATATTCTCTGCCATCCCCTCGCAATATCCGTTTTTAATTGCCTCCAAAGGGGTAAAGCTCAATACACTATCTTTACTCACCATTGCCTGTGCTGTTTGAGGATCTCTCTTCCATACTTCTGTTTCCTCTCCGTTTACAATCACACTTTTCTTACCGTGACTTTCGGCCGTAGAGCGCATCATAGCCCGCATAAACGACTGATACTTATCGGGCATCACCTCTCCCGTCTGATTAACAACAGTAGCGGCTCCAAATGAACCTCCGCTGCGCATATAAATAGAATCGCATGCTATGGAAATTAATGCTCCTGCAGAAACAGCCTGTACATTAATAAATGCAATAACAGGTATCGGAAATCTAAGAATAGCCCCCCGAATGCTGTCTGCGGCATCCACAGCCCCTCCGTATGTATTTATATCAATAATGCAATAATCTGCCTGCTGCTTTAAAGCATCATCCAATCCGGTTTTTATCCTTTTAAAAGCAGAGGCATTAATCTCCTGCTTTAAATCTATTTTATAAAATTTTACAGGAGCGTCACTTGTAGCAAACAGAGAATCAGCCTGAAAGATAACGGCAAATAGAACTACGATGGCAGACAAAAGTAACTTTTTCATAAAATTAAGATTTTAAAAACTATAAACATACGAATATACTCTTTTTTTTGTACATTTGTCTCCAATGTGCAAATTTTTTTTGCACAAACCAAATTACTAATACTAAAAACACTTGTACAAGACTATGAACTTAAAAAAGAGTTTCTTGTTGGCGCTGTCATTTACCTTTGTAAATATCTTATGCGCCCAACCTTATGCTTATCATCCCGATGATGAGAACACCGCCGAGAGCTGTACCTCTATTATGGTAGGGAAAAAAGCCAGCACCGACGGTTCAGTAATGACCGCACACTCATGCGATTCCAATTACAGAACATGGCTAACCATGGAAAAAAGCAGAAAAGCCAAATCAGGAGATACCGAACCGGTATATTGGGGCATGTTGCACAATGAAGAGCCGCATGATATGAGAAAGGTTACCGAAAAAGGGCGTATACCCGCTATTGAGCAGACATATGCTTATCTGAATGTCGCTTATCCATGTATGAACGAAAAACAACTTGCTATTGGAGAAACAACCACATCCGGCAGAAGTGAACTAGAGAATCCCGACGGCCTCTTCTTAATTGAGGAACTTGAAAGAATTGCTCTACAAAGATGTTCCAACGCAAGAGAAGCTATTAAATTAATGGGCTCATTAGCAGAACAATATGGCTATGGAGATGGTGGAGAGTGCCTTACCGTTGCAGATAAAAATGAAGTTTGGCATTTTGAAATTTACGGAAATGGCAAGCTAAACGAAGACCAGGCAGCTAAACCTAAAAAGGGGAAAAAAGCAGTTGCTGAAAAACCGGGTGCAATGTGGGTTGCACAAAGAATTCCCGATGATCATGTAGGAGTTTCGGCAAATATACCAAGAATAGGAACCGTTGATTTTAATAACCCTGAATACTTTATGTATTCTTCCGATATTAAAGAACGTTCTCAACAACTAGGATTATGGGACGGTAAGAGTGAGTTCAAATTCTACAAAGTAGTATCAAAAGGAAAACCTTTCTCATACAGAGAATACTGGGTACTTAACACCCTTGCCCCGTCTTTAGGATTAAAATACGATTCGGCAGAACTTCCTTTTTCTGTAAAACCGGAACAAAAAGTATCTCCCGAAAAAATGTTTGCTTTCTACAGAGAAACTTACGAAGGAACAGATTGGGATCAGGTTAAAAACCTGATGGTAGAAGTTGACAGAAGGATGAAAGACGCAGAAGGTAAAACTATCACCTATAAAGATACCGTGTACCCTGTTTCCACGTTTATGAACGGAGATATGAGAACATTGCTTAATTCTCTTAAGAAAGATGTTACTCCGCGTATCAGAGCCATAGCTGTTATTCAATGCTCTTATTCTCACGTAACTCAATTACGCAACTGGTTACCGGACGAGATTGGGGGCGTATGCTACTTCTCATTCGACAACCCTGCTCAAAGCCCTAGGATTCCAATTTACGCAGGTGAAACTCAACTTCCTAACGGATTTGATGTATGCGGACAGCACCGTTACAGAAAAGATGCTGCTATTTGGGCATACAGAGAGACCAACAGAATCTCTACCATTAATTGGGGTAAAACAAGACATCTTATTGAGGATCAAGTTGCTTACTATGAGAAACAAATGATGAAAGATAATGCAGCCGTTGAAGCAGAAGCAGGTGCATTACTAAAAGCCGGTAAAAAAGATGAAGCCGTTCAAATGCTGAATAACTACACTGCAAAATTTGCAGCAGCTACCAGCAAAACCTGGGAGGATATGAGAGCTGATTTATGGGCTATTTTTGCTCGCGGAATGTAAACTAAAATAATAATAATGAAACTATTTACAAAAAACACAGTACCGGGTTTTCTGACAGCTCTTGTACTATTATCGGGAGCTGCCTGTGGTCCTAAAAACACATTTACCGTTACAGGAACCCTTGCCGATTCTACGGCCAATGGTAAAACGGTATATCTTGTTGATTATAACACAGAAAAACCAACTGACAGCACAGTTATAGCTAATGGCAAATTTACATTTACCGGCACAGTTATGGCTGACTCAATCAGAAGAATCGATGTTGCAAAAACAAGACTCTACGCAAACTTTATTCTTGAACCCGGTACAATTACCTTACAGATTTCCCCCCGCAAATACACAATGGCGGGAACTCCGTTAAATGAGGCTCTTGCAAAGATTGAGTCTGATACAGAGTTGTTTAACACACAATTGGATTCTATACGTAAAGAGATCATAAAAGATACTACACTTACCGGAGCTCAGGCAAATGAGATCTTTAAGCCTAAATATAGTGAGGCTAAACAAGCTTTCCGCACAACAATGGAAGGGTATGCAAAACAATATCCTAATACTTCATTAGGTGCATTTTCTATATGGCGAATACTTATGTTAGACAATGATATTTCCCTTTTTTCTGCCAATAAAGCTCTGGTTGAGTCAAATGCTCATGCAAAAGATCTGACCCCTGTAAAAAATATTCTAAAGAACGGAGAACAATTATTAAAAACTTCCGAGGGGATGATGTTTACAGATTTTACCGTTAAAGGCGGTTCACTAACCGGCGAAGATGTTTCTCTTTCCAACTATGTAGGAAAAGGGAAATACATCCTTGTAGATTTCTGGGCAAGCTGGTGCGGTCCGTGCCGCGGTGAAATTCCTAATCTTCAGACTATTTATAAAAAATATAAAGGAGATAAATTTGATATAGTAAGTGTTGCCGTATGGGACAAAAACGAGGAAACTCTTAAAGCAATAGAGGAAGAAAAACTTACTTGGAATCAAATTATTAACGGGCAAGAAGAGCCTGCTAGTCTTTACGGAATAAACGGTATTCCTCATATCATCCTTTTTGCTCCGGATGGAACTATTGTTAAACGTGGATTGCGCGGCGTAGAAATAGAAAAAGCTGTTAAGGCTGCCGTAGACCCTAAATAATAAATACGGGTATAAAACCTGTACGAAAAATAATTTGTAAAGAGCCCGTTTAAAAAGAAATTTTTATTCGGGCTCTTTTCTTGTACGGCTTGTAAAACCCATAAAAAAACAGTACTTTTGCCTAATTTTGTAAATCACATATTTTAGACAGATGCAATCAAATAAAAAAGCGAAATTAATACTGGAGAACGGCCTTGAATTTCAGGGCTTTTCGTTTGGTTATGACCAGCCGGCACATGGAGAAGTTGTGTTCAGTACGGCAATGGTGGGCTACCCCGAAAGTTTAACAGACCCCTCTTACTCGGGGCAGATACTCTGTGCTACCTACCCTATTATTGGTAACTACGGCGTTCCTACAGACGTTGTAGAGAACGGTATCTCAACGTTTTTTGAGTCTGAAAAGATTCATGTAAGAGCACTTGTCATATCGGATTACTCCTTTAATTATAGCCACTGGAATGCCGTAAAGAGTCTTGATACCTGGCTCAAAGAGCAGAAAATTCCCGGAATCTTTGGTATTGATACCCGAGAGCTTACAAAGATCCTGCGTGAGAAAGGGGCAATGCTGGGCAAAATTGTCCCCGATGGTTTCAACAGTGATTTTGCAATACCGGATCCCAATCTGGAGAACCAGGTAGATATTGTAAGTTGCAAAGAGGTGATTGTGTACGGAAAAGATGAAACCAATACAAAGAAAAAAGTTGTTTTAGTTGATTGCGGAGTAAAAAACAACATACTAAGATGTCTGATAAATAGAAATATAGAGGTTACAAGAGTTCCATGGAACTATAACTTTAATAATTTAGAATACGACGGATTGTTTATTTCCAACGGTCCGGGCAACCCCGATTTATGCACAGAGGCAGTTGAGAATATAAAGACCGCCATGAACGGAACCAAACCAATCTTTGGTATATGCATGGGAAACCAGTTGCTTTCAAAAGCCGGCGGAGCCAAAACATTCAAATTAAAATACGGACACAGAAGTCACAACCAGCCTGTTCGGATGGCAGGTACGGAACGTTGTTTTATTACCTCTCAGAATCACGGATTTGCGGTGGATAATAAAACCATCGGGGAAGATTGGGAGCCGCTCTTTATTAATATGAACGACGGTACCAACGAGGGAATCAGACATAAATCAAAACCGTTCTTCTCTGCTCAGTTCCACCCGGAGGCATCCAGCGGCCCAACAGATACAGAATTTTTATTTGACGAATTTATTAAAATGTTGTAATATAAAATGGAGAAAATTACTAAAGTTCTATTATTAGGTTCGGGTGCACTTAAAATTGGTGAGGCCGGCGAATTTGATTATTCCGGTTCTCAGGCTCTTAAAGCCATGAAAGAAGAGGGAATTAAGACAATTCTCATTAATCCCAATATTGCAACAGTACAAACATCGGAAGGTGTTGCTGATAAAATATACTATTTACCTGTAACTCCATACTTTGTAGAGCAGGTCATCAAAAAAGAGAAACCACAAGGATTATTGCTTGCTTTTGGCGGACAAACTGCATTAAATTGTGGCGTAGAGCTATACAGAAGCGGTATAATTGAAAAATACAACTTACAAGTTCTGGGAACCCCCGTTCAGGCCATTATGGACACCGAGGACAGGGAACTGTTTGTAAAAAAGCTAGATCAGATTCAGGTAAAAACCATAAAAAGCCATGCCGTAGAAAATCTTCCCGACGCCCTTGCGGCAGCAGAGGAACTAGGTTATCCGGTAATTATAAGGGCCGCTTATGCATTGGGTGGCCTTGGATCCGGGTTTTGTAATAATCCCGATGAATTAAACAAACTGGCCGAGAAAGCATTTACTTTCTCGCCGCAAGTATTGGTAGAAAAATCGTTAAAAGGTTGGAAGGAAATTGAATATGAGGTAGTAAGAGACCGTTTTAACAATTGTATTACCGTCTGCAACATGGAAAACTTCGATCCTCTTGGAATCCATACCGGAGAGAGTATTGTAGTAGCTCCTTCCCAAACCCTCACCAACAGTGAGTATCATTTACTTAGAGAAATAGCCATACGGATTGTAAGGCATATAGGAATTGTAGGAGAATGTAATGTCCAATATGCGTTTGACCCCGAGAGTGAAGATTATAGAGTTATTGAGGTAAATGCCCGTTTGAGCCGTTCCTCTGCACTTGCATCAAAAGCTACCGGGTACCCACTGGCATTTGTAGCTGCCAAATTAGGGATGGGATACGGATTATTTGATTTAACCAACTCCGTTACCAAAACTACCCCCGCATTCTTTGAACCGGCTCTGGATTATATTGTTTGTAAAATTCCACGCTGGGATCTCTCCAAATTCCATGGAGTAAGCCGCGAGATTGGCAGCAGCATGAAAAGCGTTGGAGAGGTAATGGCAATCGGCCGTACCTTTGAAGAGGCAATTCAAAAAGGACTCCGTATGATTGGCCAGGGAGCACACGGCTTTGTAGCCAATAAAGAGATTAAAGTAGACGATATAGACAAAGCCCTGCGGGAACCAACCGACAACCGTATCTTCGTTATTTCCAAAGCCTTTAATGCCGGATATACCGTAGAACAAATCCACAATCTTACAAAAATAGATAACTGGTTCCTCGATAAATTATACAATATCATTACCACCGGCAAAGAGTTATCTCAAATAAATGACACGGCCCACTTGGAATACGATTTATTAAAAAAAGCCAAATGCCAGGGATTCTCCGATTTTCAGATTGGAAGACTTTTATATAAAGATACCATTGATACCGATATTGCCGTAGATACCATTCGTAAATATAGAAAATCGGTTGGAATCATTCCCGTTGTAAAACAGATTGATACGTTGGCTGCAGAATTTCCTGCACAAACCAACTATTTATATCTCACCTATAACGGCACACACAACGACGTACACTATATAGGAGATAAAAAATCCATTATTGTATTGGGTTCCGGTGCCTACAGAATAGGCAGTTCGGTAGAATTTGACTGGTGCAGCGTAAATGCCCTTACCACGATCCGCAACTGCGGGTGGCGGGGGGTTATGATTAATTACAACCCCGAAACCGTCTCTACCGATTATGATATGTGCGACCGTCTTTATTTTGACGAGCTTACATTTGAACGTGTTATGGATATTTACGAATTGGAAAATCCACACGGAATGGTTGTATCCATGGGGGGACAGATTCCGAACAATCTGGCTATGCGGCTGGATGCCAACGGAGTTACCATTCTGGGAACACAGGCTTCCTGTATAGACAATGCCGAGGACAGACATAAATTCTCCTCTATGCTTGATAAACTGGAAATAGACCAGCCGCGCTGGAAAGAGCTCTCTACCTTATCCGATGTTTATGATTTTGTAGACAACATAGTGGGATTCCCTGTTCTTGTAAGACCTTCCTATGTATTATCGGGAGCCGCTATGAATGTCTGCTCCAACAAAGTAGAGCTGGAACAATTCCTGAAACTGGCGGCCAATGTCTCCAAAAAACACCCCGTCGTAGTAAGTGAATTTATCCAAAATGCAAAAGAGATTGAATTTGACGCTGTTGCAAACAAAGGCGAAGTAATTGCCTATGCAATATCGGAACATATAGAGTTTGCCGGGGTACACTCCGGAGATGCAACCATTCAGTTTCCTCCGCAAAAACTATACGTAGAAACCACCCGCAGAATTAAGAAAATCGCCCGCAAAATTGCAGAAGCATTGCATATTACCGGGCCGTTTAATATCCAGTTCCTTGCAAAAGAGAACGATATTAAAGTAATTGAATGCAACTTAAGGGCATCCAGAAGCTTTCCGTTTGTATCCAAAGTTCTTAAAATAAATTTAATAGAACTTGCAACCAAAGCCATGATTGGAGAACCCGTCACCCCTCCTAGCAAAAGTGCATTCGATTTGGATTATGTAGGTATTAAAGCCTCACAGTTCTCATTCTCCCGTCTGCAAAAAGCCGATCCCGTACTGGGAGTTGATATGGCTTCCACCGGCGAGGTAGGATGTATTGGAGACGATAGCAACGAAGCTGTTCTAAAAGCAATGTTATCCGTAGGTTATAGGGTGCCTCAAAAGAACATCCTTCTTTCCACCGGAGATGCCAAACAAAAAGCAGAATTGTTGGGCGCAGCAAAACTCCTTGCATCAAAAGGTTATAACCTCTATGCAACCGGCGGATCACATAAATATCTGGTAGAAAACAATATCCCAGCCACCCGTGTATACTGGCCGAGCGAGGCCTCTATGGAACCTCAAGCAATGGATTTGCTTCATAAAAGACAGATAGATATGGTAGTAAATATCCCTAAAAACCTTACTCAGGAAGAACTTGAAAACGGATACAAAGTAAGACGCGCATCTGTGGATTTTAATATCCCTATTATTACCAATGCCCGCCTTGCCAGTGCGTTTATTAATGCGTTTTGTTCTATTCCGTTGGAGAAGATACAGATTAAGAGTTGGGACGAATACAAGTAAGTGGTATGAAAAAACTATTTTATCTTTTATTTACATTTGGGTTGCTGAATATAACAGCCTGTAAAAATGAAACCGTGGAGTTACAGAAATTACTAACAAAAATTGAGTCCGAAGTGCAGCCAATGAGAGCAGAGTCTGCACTGGCTCAGTGGAACGGCAGTGTATCGGGAAAAGAGGAAGATTTTGCCAAAAGTGCCGCATTGCAGCAAAAAATGACAGAATATTTCTCCAACAAAGAGACTTTTGCCAAGCTCAAACAACTAAAAGAGAGTGGGAAAATTACAGACTCCCTCCTACTCAGACAATTGGATATTGTTTATAATCTCGCCCTGAGTAATCAAGCAGATACTACCTTGTTAAAACAAATTATTAAAAAATCGGTTCATCTTGAGAAAGTTTACGGAGAATACCGGGCACAACTCAACGGCGAACCTATTAACGATAATCAGGTAGAGGATATTTTAAAAAACTCCACCAATAATAAAGAACTGGAGCAGGTTTGGAATTCTCATAAAGGCATTGGTAAACTTGTTGAGAAAGATATTATTGAGCTGGTTAAACTTAGAAACAAAGTTGCTCAATCTCTCGGATTTGATAATTTCCATACCATGACCTTAAAATTATCGGGACAAGATCCAGCGGAGGTCTCCGCCATTTTTGACGAACTCGATAACCTCACCTCTGCCAGCTTTGCACAACTGAAAGATGAGATGGATGAGGTGTTTGCAAAACGGTATAAAGTTAAGAAAGAGGATCTTATGCCATGGCATTTTCAAGGAAGGTATTTTCAGGAAGCCCCTAATTTATATCCGGTAGATCTTGATAAATATTATGCCGGCAAAAATCTGGAAACTCTTACCGGTGATTTTTACACAAGTGTAGGTCTGGAAACAGCCTCCATCCTGCAAAACAGCTCATTATATCCGCAGGAGGGTAAAAATCAGCACGCTTTCAGCACAGATATAGATGGCAAAGGTGATATTAGAATCCTATGCAACCTAGCTTCTAATGAACAATGGATGGGAACCATGCTACACGAATTTGGGCATGGGGTCTATTCTAAAGGGCATGACAGCAATTCCAACTTGCCGTATTTCTTGCGTGAAGCAGCACATCCTTTCACCACAGAGGGTGTTGCCATGCTTTTTGAAAGATTTTCAAGACACGCAGGCTGGATGCAAAGAAGCCTGAATCTCACCAATAAAGAGAGAGAAGAAATTCAGGCAAATTGCGTTAAAGCAACCCGCTTACAACAAGTTGTACTTTGTCGCTGGAATCAGGTAATGTATAGGTTTGAGAAAGAGATGTATGCAAATCCAGATCAGGATCTGAATGCTTTATGGTGGACATTGGTAGAGAAATACCAGAGACTCAAAAAACCGGAGGGGAGAAATGAGCCCGATTATGCCACCAAGATCCACGTTGCCCTCTACCCTTGTTACTATCACAACTACCAACTTGGCGAATTATTTGCCTCCCAGATGCACCACTACATTGTAAACAACGTCACCAAAACCGGCAACATAAAAGATGATTATTACTTTGGCAACAAAGAAGTAGGCAACTGGCTGCAAACCAAGATATTTTCCCCAGGCATGACCTACCAGTGGAACAACCTTATTCAAAAAGCCACCGGCGAAAAACTCACTGCCAAATACTACGCAGAACAGTTTGAACTCAATAAGGTTGATTAAGAAACCTCAACGAGACCCTCTTTATTTACCATGAAACTGCTTTCTAAACAGCAACGAACTATCCCCGTAGCTGAGAAACCTGAAATCATGCCCCAAGGCATACTCGTATACAGTGCGCCACTGTTCCCCGATAAATGCAGCAATAAGTAGCAAAAGAGTACTTTGCGGTTGATGAAAGTTTGTAATCAGAATATCTGCAACCCTGAATTTATAAGAAGGAACAATAATAATTGCCGTTTTAGCAATCAATTTTGTCATATTATTTTTGTCCATATAACAAATGATAGCAGAAACAGACTCTTTTAAGGTATAATTATATTCTCTGCCATATGGTTCCCACTGCTTAACGGTATGAGGCACTCCATTCTCAATACACTGAACTCCAATAAAATACAAAGACTCCAGCGTTCTTATAGAAGTAGTTCCCACGGCAATTACTTTTTCACCATCTTTTAAGTCTTTCAAATCTTCCAAAAACGATTTGGTTACCTCAAAAAGCTCCGTATGCATTTTATGATCTGCAATATATTCGCTCTTTACCGGAATAAACGTTCCAGCCCCCACATGCAAACAAATTGTATCTCTTTTAATATTAATACGATCAATCTCAGACAATACAGAATCCGTAAAATGAAGACCGGCGGTAGGCGCAGCCACAGAACCTTTTATTTTAGCATATAAAGTTTGATACCTCTCTGTATCCAATTCCTCCGTTTCCCTTTTTAAATAAGGAGGAATAGGAATACGTCCGCAAATATCCAAAACCTCAGAAAAAGTAACTCCCGTATCCCATTTAAACATCACAACAGAACCGTTATTATCGCCTTTAGAAACCAACTCTGCCCTTAAATTAAGAGAAAAAGCCCCTTTGTGATTCTCATCACATAAGAAAAATACATCGGAATCCTTCCATTTTTTAGCATTTCCTATCACCACATTCCAGCAACAAGACTCTCTGGAAGCAAAAGACATCACATAATCATTTGGTTCAACCGGCTCAAGACAGAAGATTTCAATAATTGCGCCGGTCTCCTTTTTAAATAAGAGGCGGGCCGGAACCACCTTTGTATTATTAAATACCATTAAAGAAGAGGGGGGTAATAACCCCGCCAGGTTTACAAATTTGCTCTCCGATATCTTATCATCTCCAACTATTAAAAGCTTGGAATCATCCCTTTTTTCCAAAGGGTATTTTGCTATCCGTGTTTCAGGTAAATTATAGGTATAATCCTGTATCTTAATTTTAGGCTCCACAATCAATTATTTTGTACAAAGATATACAAATGTACCTATAAGTAAAAATCAATGAAATTTTAATTTTTGTTTACTTTTGTAATTCACATTATTAAACAGTACAATTTACTTTTTTATCAAATACTCCGTTACCTGTTTACGTTCCGCCAACTGAGTATTCAAAGTTTTATAACTTTTGATTATGAGTACGTAGAGCAATACATATATTATTATAAATCAGTTAATTATTGTGTTTAATTAAAGCTTTTGATAATATCCATGCGGTGATGTTTTGATTCAATTGGATAATCAATGCATAGAAAGTAGTTCTAACATACTTTAAGATACTATTTTCCAGATAGTTATACAACGTAATTTAATGTACGTATATAGGTGTCGCATTTTTTTACTAAATGCTTGATATTTCATCAGTTCTTATTTTGCTATGTATCATTGTATACAAAAATATTTATGACACGCTTTACATTTGTAATGCAAAAAATGCTTACATTTGTACTATTCAAAAATTACATTTATGAATAGTCGTTTACAGCAATTTTTAGACCTCGAAAACCTCACTCCTGCCCGATTGGCAGATATGCTTGGAGTACAACGCTCCGGTTTGTCTCATATCCTATCCGGAAGGAACAAGCCGGGCTATGAATTTATCAATAAATTATTGGTAAAATTTCCGGCCATAAGTGCAGACTGGCTTCTTACCGGAAAAGGAAAACCATACAAAGAAATGAACAATTTTGAGGGAGCTCAAAAAACACCCGAGACTCCCCTCTCATTGAATCAACCATTCCAAAATAAACCCCAACCAAACCAACAGTATAATAATCAACAGTTGATTAATCAGCAGTATAATACTAAACAGCTTATAAATCAACAGCAGTTTGGTCAGCAGTATAATAATCCGTTGTCTGATCAACCTATTTTAGATAAAAATGATATTTTAGAAGATTCCCAGAATAATTTTAGCGACGATACTCTGTTTTCTTCTGTTAATATAAAAAAAGCTGCGGAAGAAAAACATTCAATAGCACATGATAATCAATTAAATACATCAATAAATACAATATCTCAACTCAATGAGAATCAAATAAACATCTCTAAACAGGAGTTGGTGCGTAAAAAAAAGAGTGTAAAGAGGGTTATTATTTATTATAGTGACGGTAGTTTTGAAGAATTATTCCCTCAAAATTTATAATATCCTTTTCTTGGAATCTTCTCCCCATTTTATAAACTGTTCATAATTTTATATGCTTTCTTATTTTTGTTCAGGCAAAATCAGTACTTTTGCAAAATTCTGACAAATTGAATTATGTATAAATTATTACGACCAATTATATTTTTCTGTTTTCCTCCCGAACAGGCGCATCATCTTATGGTAACTTTATTAAAGGTTCTCAAATACATTCCGTTATCGGGGCCTATTTTAAGGATGTTCTTTAATTATGAAAACACCAAGCTGGAGAGAGAGGTTTTTGGTATTAAATTTAAAAATCCCGTAGGGCTTGCAGCCGGTTTTGATAAAAACGGCGATATTTATAATCACATGGCCGATTTTGGATTTAGCTTTATTGAGATTGGATCTTTAACTCCCAAAGCGCAGGACGGTAATTTAAAGCCAAGATCGTTTCGATTACCGGAAGATGAAGCCCTTATTAATAGAATGGGGATTAATAATAATGGGGTAAAATATGCCGTTGAATATATTAAGAAACATAAACCCAACTGCATTATAGGTGGAAATATAAGCAAGAGCACCGGAGTAAGCAACGAGGATGCACCCAAGGATTATGAGAAATCATTTGCCATTCTTTACGATTTTGTAGATTATTTTGTTCTGAATGTATCTTGCCCTAATGTAAAAGATTTATGTAAGCTGCAAAATATCAGTGCACTATCGGAGATTATAGACAGACTGCTTGCACTGCGGAGATACTTTGACGATTACCGCCCAATCCTGCTTAAATTGTCTCCCGATATTCCCCTTGCCCATCTGGGCGATATTATAGATTTGATATTGGTATCGGGCCTGGATGGAGTTATTGCAACCAATACCACCCAAAGCCGCGATGCTCTTCTCAGCGATAAAGGAACAATCGATTCCATAGGCAACGGCGGATTAAGCGGAGCCCCCTTATTTGCAAAAAGTCTTGAAGTAGTAAAATATATTCATAATAAAACCGAAGGCCAGCTACCTATAATTGCAGTTGGTGGTATTATGACACCTCAGCAGGCAGAACAAATGCTGGAAGCAGGAGCCTCTCTGGTACAAATTTATTCGGGTTTCATTTATAATGGACCCGGCTTTGTGAAGAAAATAAACAAATATCTTGCAAAAAGAATAAAATAAACCAACATGGTAACAGCTTCTATATGTACAATTGGGGATGAAATACTTATCGGTCAGATTGTTGATACGAACTCATCTAAAATAGCAATTGCCTTAAATTCAATAGGTGTAAAGGTTCATTGCATGATTTCTACAGGCGATAACGAGGCAGATATTGTCTCTACTATTGATACATGCCTGAAACAGACCAATGTGGTTGTAATAACAGGCGGATTGGGCCCTACCAAAGATGATATTACTAAAAAAATACTCGGAAAGATAACCGGAGCGACCAACTATGTACAAAGCCCGGAGCAGCTTGCTATTATAAAAAAAATACTGACAACCAGAGGAATAGAGATGAGCGATATTAATTTGGCTCAGGCATCGGTTCCAAACAGTTGCAATATTATGATTAATGAGTGCGGCACGGCTCCTTGCATGGAGTTTGAGATTTCTCCAAAAAAATACGGTCATAAAGGGATGATTTATTCCCTTCCCGGAGTTCCTTTTGAGGCGGAAGCCGCCATTCCAAAAGTGCTTGCATCTATAAAACAGCATTTTGCACTGGATGAGATTTTCCATAAAACGATTTGTACATTTGGAATTGCAGAATCTACACTTGCTAAACAAATTGAAGATTGGGAAGATCATCTTCCGGAGAATCTCCACCTTGCCTACCTTCCCAACCCTATTTTAGGGGTAAGGCTACGGCTCTCTATTTATGGAGTAAAACATGCTGCCGGGGAAAAGCAACTACAGGAGCAAGGTACCATTTTAAGTAGTATTCTGGGAGATGCCATCTACGGATATGGTGAGGAAAGTCTCCAATCCGTTATCGGGAAGATGCTCAGAGAACGCAACGAGACCATTGGTGTAGCAGAATCCTGTACGGGTGGGTTGCTGGCCTCCTTATTCACCTCCGTTCCCGGTTCGTCCGATTATTTTTACGGAGGGGTGGTAAGTTATGATAATAGTGTAAAAATAAACATATTAGGAGTTCAAAAAAAGACAATTGACCAATATGGTGCAGTAAGCAGCCAATGTGTGGAAGAGATGGCACAGGGAGCAAGAAAGCTCATGGGAACCACCTATGCAATTGCAACCTCAGGGATTGCAGGCCCCGGCGGCGGCACACCTGAGAAGCCGGTAGGAACCGTATGGATTGCCGTTGCCGGAAAATACGGAGTTAAAACTCTGCAAATGCAATTCAGAGGAGACAGAAAGCTAAACATAGAACGTTTTGCATCCAACGCCCTTTATTTTTTCAGACTGGAAAAACTAAACAAAAACATCTAAATATGAAGTTTATAAGACTGTTAACCACAAGTACTTCCGTTGTATCGGGAGCACTTTTAACCTCTATGCTTATGACATGCTGCGCAACACCTCAACCAAGCAAAACGGAGATTGCCGTTCATCAGATTGATTCCTTGTTTACCCTCCGCTACTCCACCGGAACCACCCTGCAAGATTCCGCATTTACCAATCCCGGCGGAGCAGTCCTTATTATGAAAGGAGACACCCTCCTGTTTGATAAAGGTTACGGCATTGCAGACACAGAAACCGGAGCAAAAATTGACGGAAACACCTTCTTTAACATAGCATCGGTTTCCAAACAATTTGCAGCCACAGCCATCTTAAAACTCTATCAGGAAGGGAAACTGGATATTCACAAAAGTATCTATGATATTCATCCCGATGTAAACCCATATCTGCCCAAACCCCGCAAACCGTTTACGGACATTACCGTACAACACCTTCTATCGCACGCCTCCGGTATTCCCGATAACCGTCC
This sequence comes from Bacteroidales bacterium, assembly GCA_036639755.1. Taxonomy (GTDB): domain Bacteria; phylum Bacteroidota; class Bacteroidia; order Bacteroidales; family UBA932; genus Egerieousia. The sequence continues at coordinate 16,663 of JAVWIB010000004.1, read as the reverse complement.
GCGGGATAATCGTGAATTTACCCTTACCGCCACCGATATGGAATCCATTGCCTATCTGAAAGATATCGATTCACTCAACTTTGCCCCCGGCACCCAGTACGAATATATGAACCCCACCTTTCAATTATTATATGTAATGATTGAGAAAGTATCGGGAAAATCATTCGAACAATATATGAGAGAGGAGATTTTCACCCCTGCAGGTATGCCGGAAGCCATTTATTTTGAGGTAGACAGAACCATCCCCCGCATGGCCCACGGCTATGTTCCCAATGCCGAAATTACTCCCGATACTCCGGAAAAGGCCAAGCATTTCAAACAATATGATTACGGAGAAGAAACGTTCTTTGCCACCAAGGCAGACGGCGGCCTCTACACCTCCACCCACGAATTTGCAGCATGGGAAAAAGCACTACGCAACAACCTGATCCTCTCAAAAGTGATAAAGGAAGAGGCTCATTCGGCCGTTAACTCCATTAGCGGCAGCACCTATAGCTCTTATCAGAACCGCCCCTACACCAGCTACGGCTACGGCTGGTTTATAGAAGAAGCCCCCAACATGCCCCAAAAAGTCTACCACACCGGCGACAACGGCGGCTTCCAAATCTACGCCGGCCGCTTCCCCTGTAAAAACCTCCTGATTTTGGTTTTTGAAAACAGGAACGATCACGACCGGTGGAGCATGGTGCAAAAGCTGGATAAAATTGCAAAGAATGCGGGGTGGCTGGAGTAAATTGTTAATCGGTTAATAATATGTCCGGTATGATTACATCCCAAACCGTGAGGTTGCAGCACATTATCTACGAATTTTTCCACCCCTCAACTACAACTTCTTATTAAACACTCCCGAATTGGCTTGCGCCGTAGGCATAATCACCATATCGTTAATGTTTACATGCGCAGGGCAGTTAATCATGTACATGATCGCATCGGCAACATCCAATGCCCGTAGCGGGGTGAATCCTTTGTATACATTTGCAGCACGCTCGGAATCGCCTTTGAATCTTACTTCGGAGAATTCTGTTTCAACAGCACCGGGACAGATTTGGGAAACTCTTATGTTATGAGGAAGTAAATCTATCCTCATCCCTTTTGTAAGGGCATCTACGGCGTGTTTTGAAGCACAATATACGTTTCCGTTCAGATATACCTCTTTGCCGGCAATAGAACATAAATTTACAATATGTCCTTGTTTTCTGGCAATCATATATTTAGAGATAATTCTGGTCACATAAAGCAACCCTTTTACATTCGTATCAATCATCCTCTCCCAATCATCTACAACTCCGGAGTCAATGGTGTTCAGACCAACGGCAAGTCCGGCATTATTTACAAGCACATCTATATTCTTCCACTCTGCCGGAAGTCCGCCAAGGTATTTCTCTACCTGTTCCTGAGAACGGACATCAAAACTTAAAGGGAGAACTTTAACGGCATAGTCCGTTTCCAGTTTTTTTGCAACCTCAACCAAACGGGATTCCCTGCGGCCGGTTAAGACTAAATCATATTTTGCTTGTGCTAAAAGTTGGGCAACTGCTTCACCTATACCGGATGTTGCCCCCGTGATTAATGCTATCTTATTCATAATATATCGTATAATTAAAATTTGTAAATCTAAATCTTATCTAAAAGCCAGGTTCTCCACCTCAGTAAATACTCGTAGAAAATTCTCTCCCAAAATAAGTGTAATATCGGAATCGGAATAACCTCTGCGGCGTAATTCTTCTGTAATAATCTCTATTTTGCTTATATCCTCAAGACCGGTTGGACAAGTCTCAATTCCATCATAATCAGAGCCGAGACCAACATGTTTTACCCCCACGAGCTTTATAACATGCTCTATATGATCTACCAATAATTTATATGAAGGGCAGTTCAATGCAAACATCTGTTCCTCAGCTTTTTTAAAGGCCGCCAAAGCTTTCCTGCTCTTTGGATCCTTGCGCAAATCTGTCTGCGCATCATCAAACACATCACACAACGGCCAGAACTCCTTCGCATACTCCTCACTTAAGAATGCCGGATAAAAATTAATCTGAATTACCCCTCCGGCAGCCGCCAGATCCCTAATCATCTGATCGGTCATATTTCTGGGATGATTGGAAAGTGCCCTGCAACAGGAATGCGTAGATACCACCGGAGCTTTTGAATATTTTAACACATCATAAAATGCCTCATCCGATATATGCGCCACATCAACAATCATCCCCAAATGGTTCATCTGGGCAATCACCTCCCGTCCAAACGGACTCACTCCGTTCCAACGTTTCTCTTTTGGAGCACAGGAGTCACATATATCATTATTTCCGGCATGCGTAAGGGTCATATACCTCACTCCCATCCGGTAAAACAACCTCAACAGACTCATATCCTTCTGAATAGGGAGACCGTTCTCCATCCCGATATAAATAGCCGTCAGTCCCTTTGCCTTCAGCTCCCGTCCCTCACGCACCGTAGTTGCCAGAGCCACCTTATCACGGTTATTCTCAATGGCATCATACGTTTGTGCCAGCAACTGCAAAGCACGCCGCGTAGCTTCATCGGGAGTCAACTTATTCGATGTATAGATTGCAAAAAAAGAGGCATCCACCCCTCCCTCCTTCATCCTTATAAAATCTACGTGTCCGTTCTTACTTTTTTTACCGGGATTGAGTCCCTGAATAAGAGCCAGAGGCGTATCGCAATGCGAATCCAGTACAAAGGCCTCTTTATGAAGTTGTTTGGTTGTCATATTCTATTAAATTAAATCCTTAAAAAACGTATAAAGATACAAAAAAATATTTTGCCAAACACATACTCAGAAAAAAGGCCGCCTAAATGGAAGCGGCCTTCTATTTTATATCTTTTATATTCCTAAAACCTATTTCATATAAGTATATTTATAAGCCGTAGGCGACACCAGCGTCTCTTTAATGGTTCTAGGAGTTACCCAACGGATAAGATTATACTCTCCGCCCGCTTTATCATTGGTTCCGGAAGCTCTGGAACCGCCAAATGGCTGCATCCCCACAACCGCTCCGGTTGGTTTGTCGTTAATATAGAAGTTGCCGGCAGAATATCTCAGCGCATCCGCAATATGTTGTACGGCAATTCGGTCTTTTCCAAACACCGCACCTGTAAGTCCGTAAGGAGAAGTAGTATCGCAATCCTTAATAGCCTCTTCCAATTTAGCATCATCATACACATAAACGGTTAATACCGGACCAAAAATCTCCTCTTCCATAGATTTGAAATGAGGATTGGAGGTCTCAATAACGGTGGGTTGTACAAAATATCCAACCGATTTATCATAACCGCCCCCCACAACAATCTTAGCATCGGATGCCTTTTTGGCATACTCAATATAAGAGGCAATATTATCAAACGAAGCCTCATCAATAACCGCATTAATAAAATTATCGGGATCCATAACATCACCCATTTTTATTCGGGCAGCCCTCTCTTGAATTCCTGTTAGAATAGCAGTCCATAAAGATTTAGGGGCATACATTCTGGAGGCAGCCGAGCATTTTTGTCCCTGGAACTCAAAAGCTCCGCAGAAAGCGGCATTCGCAACGGCATTTACGCAAGCCGAAGGGTGTACAAAAATAAAGTCTTTACCACCGGTTTCGCCAACCATTCTGGGATATGTCTTGTATCTAGGGAGGTTCTCCCCTGCCTGTTTCCATAAATTATTAAATGTTGCACTCGAACCGGTAAAATGGATACCGCCAAAATCGGGAGAAGCCAAAGCAATCTTACCAATTAACGAACCTTGTCCGCAAAGGAAGTTCACGACACCTGCAGGAAGACCCGCCTCTATAAACATCTGCATTAGATAGTAATTGGAAAGGATAGCTGTAGTGGCTGTTTTCCAAACAGTTGTATTACCCATCATTGCCGGAGCCATATTAAGATTAGAGGCAATAGAGGTAAAATTAAATGGACTCACCGATAATATAAACCCTTCCAGAGCCCTGTATTCTACCGAGTTAATCTGTCCGGCAGCCGATTTTGGCTGGGAAGCATATATTTTGCAGGCAAAAGCCACATTATATCGTAAAAAGTCTATCAGTTCGCATGCACTGTCAATCTCTGCCTGATAAATATTTTTGCTCTGCCCCAACATGGTTGCGGCATTTACAATAGGACGATATTTTCCTGCCAATAAATCTGCCGCTTTTAACATAATGGAAGCTCTTATTCTCCAATCCATCTCGCTCCACTCTTTATGAGCCGCCATAGCAGCATCCACCGCCATCTGAACCTCTTTTTCGCTTGCCTTATGATAAGTAGCAAGAATGTGTTTATGATTATGAGGCATTACTACATTTCCGGTATTTCCGGTTCTAATCTCCTTACCGCCAATAATAAGCGGAATATCAATCACGGTAGAACTTTGCCTTGCAAGTTCTGCATCAAGAGCAACTCTCTCCGGACTTCCCGGAAGATACGATTTAACCGGCTCATTAGCCGGAAGCGGAAATTCAAATATTGCGTTATTCATAAATATAATATGTTTATAAGTGTTCACCAATTCTAACAAAAATAAGAAATAATTACGGGAATAATTACTATTTTTAAAAATATTTTTTAAAAAGTGCAACAAAGCCCAAATGAACTCGTCATATAAATGAAAGCAACCCAATATGCAGAAAACAACAGCAAACATAGAAGAACTTTATACCCAATATTCCGGCAGGTTGTATCACACCAGCCTGAGAATTGTAGGAAACACCTATGATGCCGAAGAAATTATGCAGGACACTTTCATCAAATATTACAATTATCCGCAAAAAGAGGAAATACGGGAAATTCAGAAATGGTTATCGAGCATATGCATCCGTAAATCCATTGATGTACTCAGAGCCCGGAACCACAATATCCTCACCATAGAAGAATATAAAGAAACAGGCAACAATATTGTTATAAAAGAAGAAGCAGGGTTTCTCATAAACCATGAACAAGAGCAAGAGCAAGAGCAGCAACACACCATCAAAAAAATAAAAGAGGCCTTGGCCACCCTTCCCGATAAATACCGCCTCATCCTCTCCCTCCACTTGTTTGAAGGCTATGATTATACGGAAATAGAACAGATTACCGGCATTAAAGAGGGATACATCCGGAGCCTCTATATGCGCGGAAAAGCAAAATTAGCAGAATCATTAACAAACACCATACAAGAGAATGAAAGATTTAGAACAATATATAAAGGAAAATAAAGAACTGTTTAACAATGGCGAGCTCCCTATGGGGCATCAAACCCGCTTTCAGTTAAAACTGCTGGAACAAAAGCCACATAAACAGCACAAAACGGTCACTTTTACGTACAAAACGGCCACAGCCATTCTTATGTCCGTTGCAGCCCTCTTTATCATAGCCTTTATTCTGGGAGATCGATCAAAAAAAGAACCGGCACAAACCATCTCCGTCACCACTATGAATCCCGATATCTACTCGCAACAAATGAAGCATGAAGAAGAAGAAGTTATTCAAATGTCCAAACAACTAAATGAAAGAACAGAAGAACAAGTACTTACCACATTAGACAATATAACATTTGAGGCCATTCCATTGGCAGAGCAACTCCCCAAAGAGCTATCGGATGCAGAACGGGCAAAAATATTACAAGATTACTACAAACAAAAAACGGAAGGAATCAAAAAAATAAAACAATTTCTTGCACAGGAATTATCAGACACAAAATAATAACAATATAAAGTATGAAAAAATTTTTACTATCAATGGCCATTATCGCCATCACCGTCTCTGCTTCAATCGCACAGAGCAGATCAAAAACCTATAACTTTGGAAATATAACCGGAGTAGATGCCAGTTATGCGTACTCTGTAAACGTCACAAAAGGCAACTCAGACAAAATAGAGGTTATATGTCCCGATTATATGAAAGAGTACATGGATATCCATTCACAAGGGGGAATTCTCTATCTTAAGATGAACTTTCCAAGAAACTTCAGACATCCCAGAAACTCAGATCAGGAAATTATTGTAAACATGCAGATGAGAACCATTACATACATCGATTTATCGGGAGCCTCCAGCTTTTCTGCAACGGGAGAATTTACAACAGAGAATCTCTCATACGATCTTAGCGGCGCATCCCGGATACGTCAGTTAAATATTAGCGGAAAATCGGTAAAAATGGATTGCAGCGGTGCTTCCAACATTATTCAGAACGGGAACTTTAATTATCTGGAACTTGATTGTTCGGGTGCAAGCAGGATGGATCTATCGGGAGACATCAGTAATATCCACGGCGAGATAAGCGGAGCAACTAATTTCAGCTATAGCGGCAATTCATTCCAAATAGATATGGGATTATCCGGCGCATCAAAAGCCGGTTTCAGAGGAAAAACCAATAGCTTTACCGTAGGTTGCTCCGGAGCAAGCTACGTAAATGCGAGAGACATGATTGCAACCGACGCATCCGTCCAAGCAAGCGGCGCAAGTAAAATAAATGTTTACGTAACCAACACTCTTAAAACAGATGCCTCTTCCGGTTCCCTTATCAATTATTACGGCAACCCAAAACAAGTACTATCCAAACCGAATAATGTAAGAAAAGCCGATTAACCTGCAGCAACGATCCATGAAAAATACAATACTTTTAATTGCAACAAACAATTCATCCAACTGCTTGTTGTAATTAAAAGTATTTATTTAACTTTGCTTTTCTAATTCATATCACATGAAAAACAGCAGAATATATATTACCGTTACCGTTTTATTTGTACTGTACATTGCAACAGTATTTTTCTTCTGCCTATACAATTTTTCAGACACCAATTTAGATTTGGCTGAATATTTTTTAGGAATCAGAATGGACAGGTTGTTCCATTTTTTAATGTTCTTCCCCTACCCGTTTGTGTGCTGGCTGTTTTTTAACTACAACAAACATATTAAGATTTACAAAGAATATACTTTTGCCGCAATCATCTTAAGCGGCATTGTTCTGGCAGCTTTTGCAGAAGCATCGCAGGAATTATTTACCTCTTATCGCGATAGTGATCCTTACGATCTTGGTGCAAACCTCTCCGGTATAATGGTAGGTTGCTTAATAGCTTATATACTCAGGAAACCACTAAAAAAGATATGTAATTTTCTATTAAATACAAATGGCTAAGAGGCTATTTTAATTTACTCTCTTTAAAAGAACGTTGTTCATTGCAATCCGTCTGCAATAAGTCTACTAACCAAATTTTATAATTACGTTTGTTCAGGCTTCCTTTTTAAATTAGATTCGTAAAGGTATTTATTTTCACAAAAAAAGAGCAACCAAAAATAAATTTAGTTGCTCTCGTAAAAACCTTTTTAATTATCTACTTCTCCAGAATATCCAAGCTGCGTTTAATAAAGCTGTGAAGTTCTTTCCCTTTTAACATATTGTTGGAGAGAAGAGCCAGATCGGTAATCTGCTTAAGAAGAGTGTTTTTCTCGGCAAATTTTTCCATCACCAATTTCCTATCTGCGCTAATCTGTTCCATCTCCTTATTAAGGCACTCTTTCTCATCCTTATCTACCGTTGCAATCTCTTCCGGTTTCTTATCTTTTATCTTCTCCTCAACGGCCTTAAGAGATTCCTGTACGGAGTGTAATTTTGACTGAAGTTCCGTGGTCTCTTTGTATGTCTGCGAATCTTTATCTTCAATAATCTTCTTGATAATCGAGTTCTCATAATTAAGAGTTACCGTATAAGAATCCGGCATGCTACCGTAGAAATTAAGGCCTCCGTTAAGGGCTGACATCTCCCTATATCTGCGCATAAACTCAGATTGAGTAATAAGGATTGGGGCTGCGGTTATCCCAAGATTCTCTACCTGCACATGATAATGAGCCTCTTTTGGCAATATCGCCTCAAAAGCCATCTCCAAATCTCTCTCCTCTCCCTCTTTTAACTGAGGTTTCTCCCTACTCTCTTTCTCTATCAATTTATCAATACTATCCGAATCCACCCTCACAAACTTAGAATCTTTCAACTTGGTCTCAAGTAAATTCACAAAGTGCGCATCTAGCTGACTATCAAATACCAATACCTGATATCCTTTGTTCTTTGCCCCTTCTATATAGGTATATTGAGCAACAGGATCGGTTGTGTACAAATAAACGACTTTCTTATCTTTATCTGTCTGATCAGGTTCAATAAGTGCTTTAAACTCATCATAATTAAAGAACTTCTCATCGGTGGTTTTCAATAACGCAAATTTAAGAGCCCTTTCGCAGAATTTCTCATCAGAGAGCATCCCGTACTCAATAAATAATTTCAGATTGTCCCATTTGGTCTCAAATCCTGCCTTATCCGTTTTATAAATCTCCTCCAATCTGTCGGCAACCTTACGGGTAATATAAGTAGAGATTTTCTTCACATTTGCATCGCTCTGCAGATAGCTCCTCGATACATTTAACGGAATATCGGGAGAGTCAATAACACCGTAAAGCAGCGTAAGGAAATCGGGTACAATGCTCTCAACAGAATCTGTTACAAACATCTGGTTGCAGTAAAGCTGTATTTTGTTTTTACTGACATCCATCTTATCCTTAATCTTAGGAAAATAAAGAATACCGGTAAGGTTAAACGGATAATCTACATTCAAATGGATATAAAACAACGGATCATCCTGCATAGGATATAATTTCCTGTAGAAATCCATATACTCATCTGCTGTAATCTCGCTCGGAGCCTTTGCCCACAGAGGAGTTGTATCATTAATAATCTTATCCTGCTCGGTCTCTATATTTTTGCCGTCTTTCCACTCTTCTACTTTGCCAAAAGCAATCGCCACAGGCATGAATTTACAATATTTATTCAGCAATTCGTTCACTTTGGCTTTCCCCGAAAACTCTTTGGAATCATCATCCAGATAAAGAGTAATTTCAGTTCCTCTATCGGTTCTGTCAATCTCCTCCATTGTGTACTCCGGAGAACCATCACACTCCCATCTTACCCCTTTCGCTCCCTCTTTCCACGACAAAGTCTTAATTTCCACTTTTTTAGAAACCATAAAGGATGAGTAAAAGCCCAATCCAAAATGACCTATGATATTATTTAACTGATCTTTATATTTCTCCAGAAATTCTCCCGCACTAGAAAAAGCAATTTGATTGATATATTTCTCCACCTCCTCTGCCGTCATACCAATACCCCTATCAAGAATGGTAAGCGTATTTGCCGCCTCATCTGCCTTAATCCTTATGGTTAAATCACCTAGCTCTCCGGTAAATTCGCCCATACTGGATACAGCTTTTACTTTTTGCGTTGCATCTACGGCATTTGCCACCAACTCTCTAAGAAAGATCTCATGATCTGAATACAAGAATTTTTTGATTACAGGGAAAATATTTTCAGTAGTAACCCCTATTTTACCTTTTGCCATAACTCCTATTTATTTTATGTTATACATTAATTTGCTATTTGCAGAATCAGAATTATCAAATGATATACCAAAGCCGGGGCTATGACTAAATGTCAGTTATTTGACCGCAATAAAGTTTGTTGCGCTCTCCTGGCATACCGTACAATACTGAATTTGATCGTCGGACGGATAAATACTGCCGCATCGCAGACACACATTATATTGGGTGACAAAATCTTGCGAATATGCAAAATTTGTATAAGCATCCATAAACAATTTATAGGCTCCCGATTCCGAATCCATGAACCAAAGATACATTTTTGCCAATTCCGGATTATTGGCAGTTTCTGCCTGTGCAGCAAGGGAAGCATACAAATCATTTACCTGATAACTTTGTATTCCCATAAAATAAGGAATTACATGTTTGGTAGAATCCAATAAGAAGGCCATGCTCATTCCTCTATCATATTTTCTGATATTTTGCAAGGTATCAAATTTATTAATAGCACTTTGAGATTTTGTAAAATCTGCATATAATGCTTTTAATTTTTGCATATGAACCTCTTCCATAGTTGCAGCTGCCCTAAATAAAATTCCTATATTGGGATATGACATTTCAATAGCCTTTTGTTCAGCCATCTCATAATCTGCCATTGTTTGAGTAGAATTCACAAAAGCATTCCCAAGTCCGACTACCATTGTTGTATTCTGCATTTTTGCTCTGTTGCACCCAACGGTCAATAGCAATATAATCGCAAGCGCATATTTTAGATGAATTCCCATAATCACAATTCTTTAAAATTTTTATTATTAATGACAATTTTGAGTGCTAAAAGTTCATAAAAATACATACCTTCGCAAAAAACCATAACCTATTAGAATAATGAGAGCCGTATCAAAACTACTTCTTTATGTCTATGTTTTATTTTTCTGTTGCATAAGTACACAAGCGTTTTCCGAGACATCAAACAAAGTACTAATAATAAGCTCATATGGAGCAGACTATCAATGGTCTAACTCCATTATTGACGGTATTAATTCTAAAGTACAGCAATCATGTCCCGGCATAGAACTCAATATAGAATATCTTTCCTCCGAATTATTTGCTAAAACCGAAAACTGGAAACTCAAACTACAAACCATGCTGGATACCTACCAGGATGCTGTTCCACTGGCAATAATTTTTGTATCGGATGAGGCCTGGCTTGCATACAGTTCACTGGATACGGAACAATTCAAAGATGTACCACTTTTGCTATGCGCTGTAAAACCGCACACCATTCATATTGATAAATACAACAGCAACCTTGCCAACCTAAAATTAACCGATTTCGAGCAAACATTGGAGGTGATGAAACAATACAATGCCACGGGTATCTTGCGGGAGATGAATATTGACGGTTACATTCGGCTAATGCAAAATATAATTCCACAGATGGACAGGATGGTTTTAATCACCGATAATCGTTTTTACGGCATTTACACAAGACTCGTATTTGAGGAACGAATTAGAGAAAAATACTCCGATTACCCCGTAGAATACATGGATGCCCGTATCATAAAAACAGACTCGCTGCTAAAACGAATACCGGCCATTACTGCTCAAACAGGCCTACTGCTCACATCATGGCTAACAGGAGAACACGGATTCGAATACTCCAAAGATTACATTTACAAAGAGATGGCTTCCATCTTAAAAACTCCGATCTTCATCACAAATAACATAGGTCTGGAAAAAGGGTATTTTCTGGGAGGATATTATAACAAGGCCGATTACTGGGGCGAAAAAGTAGGAGATATGCTCGTAGATATTGTACACGGAAAACCGGTTAAAGAAATTCCTCCTCAGGTAGCCAAAGACGAACAATGCTACATTAACTGGAATGCACTGCATAAATTTAAATTATCGGCAAATAACCTGCCCGATCATACAATGATCACAAACAAACCTGAATCTGTTTTCAAGAAATACAAAATACAAATATCAATCATTCTCTTTATATTTCTTGTAATTCTCGTCACCTATATTTATACATTGCAAAGTCACCTTAAATTACGGGAAACCCGTAAAAATCTTGTAATAGCATTAAACAAAGCCGAAGAATCCGACAAGTTAAAATCAGCCTTTCTGGCAAATATGAGCCATGAAATCCGCACCCCATTAAACTCGATTGTAGGATTCTCCGGATTAATGGCAACAGCGGAAACCCCGGAAGAAAAAGAAGAATTCACCTCCATTATAAAACGCAACAGTGATATTCTGCTTCAACTTATTTCGGATATTCTTGATATTTCCAAAATAGAATCGGGAACCCTTCATTTTTATTACGAACCAACCGACATAACTTCTGTATGTTCCGATCTTGTAACCACCCTCAGCCCTAAATGCAAAAACGGAGTAGAACTCCGTTTTATACCCCCAAAAGAGAATATAGTCATTGTAACAGATCAGAACAGACTAACCCAGGTCTTTATCAATCTTATTAACAATGCCATTAAGTTTACACAATGCGGCAACATAGAAATAGGGTATTTCTCTTATAATAAAGAACTCATAGAATGTTACGTAAAAGATACCGGTATTGGTATACCGTCCGAGCAGACAACAAACATATTCGACAGGTTCGTAAAACTAAACAACTATGTAGAGGGAACCGGACTGGGGTTGCCTATTTGTAAAACCATTGTAGAAATTATGGGTGGTGACATAGGAGCAGAATCAGAGGCAGGCAAAGGCTCCAGATTCTGGTTTAGAATCCAAAAAGAACACAACCCAAAATAACCGCCTCCATTAATTAAATTAAATATAAGTACAATCGAGTAAAAAAACAAAGGTCTGAATAAAAAATTACTCAGACCCTTGAGGGAACATTAACCAAAACACTAACACTATTCTAATAATGCGGCACTTTGTCCCGCCTTAAAAGCATTTAAGTTCATCCGGACAATCTCATCACCTTTACGTCCAAATATACGCTTGATTCCTTCCTCAAACTTAGAAGGCTCAATACCAAGTAGATGGCTACATGCACCCAACAACACAATATTCGCACCACGAGCATTTCCCGCCTGTGCTGCCAATTCATCCACATCTACTAAAATTACATTGTTGACAGATTTAAGTTCTGCCATTACTTTATCCAGATCGGGATAATTCGGGATATTTACAAACGGCTGGGTATTGGTAACAATCCATCCGTCTTTTGATAAATACGGCAAATATCGCAACGCTTCCATAGGTTCCAGAGAAATGATAAGATCCGCACACCCTTTTGGGATAAGATCGGATGCAATTGCCTCTGACGATATTCGCAAGTTTGATTGTACATCTCCCCCACGCTGGCTCATTCCATGAACCTCTGCTTGCTTAATGAACAAACCTTCTTTTAACGAGGCCTCCCCTATTACCGTTGCTATGGAGAGAATCCCCTGACCTCCTACACCGGCCAAAATTATATCTTTTTTCATCGGTTTCATATCGTGTCTATTTTTTCTCTTTTGAATGTCTTTTAAATGTTTGAATACACTCCCTGCGCGGAATAATGACAGAAATCCCTTTGTATTCAATTTCTTCCTTAATAATAGCTTTAATTAATTCCATATTTTTTGCAAGAGGAACTACAACACGTATATGAGCCTGATCTACTCCCAGTGCCTTACAAATAGCCTCCAGCTTGTTGGTTCCGGCGGAATCCTGTCCTCCTGTCATTCCGGTGGTAAGATTATCGGAAATAACGACTACAATATTGGCATTGGCATTTGCAGCATCCAACAAACCGGTCATTCCGGAATGGGTAAATGTTGAATCTCCAATGACAGCCACCGCAGGAAATAAACCTGCATCCGCAGCCCCTTTTGCCATTGTAATGGAAGCACCCATATCTATTGTTGAATCAATAGCCCTAAACGGAGGTAATGCTCCAAGGGTATAACAACCAATATCACTAAATACTTTATGATTTGGATAGGCTGCCAGTGCCTCATTAAGGGCATTATAAACATCTCGGTGACCGCACCCCATACAAAGGGCCGGTGGTCTTGGCACAGCAACCTCACTTGCAGCAAACTCTGCATGCGGTTCCAGTCCTAAAGCCACACGTACACTATCGGGAGTAAGCTCACCCACGCGAGGCAGATGTCCGCTCAGGCGTCCCAAAATTCTGCATTTAGTAGGAAGTATCCCTTTAACCATCTCCTCCACAAGAGGTTGCCCCTCCTCCATAACCATAATACTATCGCACTCCTGCGCCATTTTATTAATTAACTCCGTAGGAACAGGATACTGGGAGATTTTAAGAATTGGAGAAGAAAAGCCTTCCCCTATATTCTCTCTCAAATAATTGTATGCTATTCCGCACGCAATAATCCCCATTTTCTTATCCTTGCCGTCTATATATTGATTCCATTTCGAACTCTCCGATATTTTTTCCAACTTTGCATACGTAGCCAGTAAAACAGGATATTTTTTCCGTGAATTTGCAGGTAGCAAAATCCATGAAGCCGGATTCTTCGGAAATTTTATCTCACCAACAGGTTTTGCCTCGCCATCAATCTCCACAATGGCCCTTGAGTGAGCCATTCTTGTAGTAACTCTAAAAAGTACCGGGATCTCATTTTGCTCAGACAACTCATAACCATACTCCATCATATCATACGCCTCCTGCTGATTGGATGGCTCCAGCACGGGAATAAAGGCAAATTTCCCATAAAATCTGGAATCTTGCTCATCCTGAGATGAGTGCATAGATGGATCATCTGCCGAAACAACAATAACACCGCCGTTAGCTCCCGACATTGCTGAATTTACAAACGGATCCGCAGCAACATTCAATCCCACATGTTTCATGCACACCAATGCTCTTTTTCCAACATACGAAACACCAAGAGCAGCCTCCATAGCCGTTTTTTCATTCGTACACCAATTGCTATGAATCCCCCTCTCCTTGGTAATAGGTAACAACTGAATATATTCTGTAATTTCGGTAGACGGGGTTCCCGGATACGCATAAACGCCGGAAATACCCGAATGAATAGCTCCCATGGCAACCGCCTCATCTCCAAGCAGTAATTTTTTTAGTTTCATTTTATAATAAGTTTCTAAGATTTACATTACAAATCTTAGCAAATATCGGAATAAAATTGAAAAACCAAAACAAAAAGCAAGAAAAATTAAAAAAATATCGCCAAACTTACTATGCAGCCTTGCTAAAGCCAAAAACTTTCACCCAGCCATCATTCTCCGGCTGAGTATTTTTAATCCATTTAAACAAATAGAATAAGGCCGCAGACACTAAATAGAATCCAATGGATTCTGGAATCGGTAATAATTTTACTTTGCATAGTTATCTCTTCATTGCATACGGGAATGAAAGTAGGATTTTTTAGTTAAATTTACAATTTCTATTGGTAAATTGTTTATATCAAAAAAGGATGCCCAAAAATCATAAAATATTAACGGAATACCCTATCGGAAAAACAATCAGACACTACGCCTTACCTGCCGTCATGGGATTATTGTTTTACGGAATGCAAAATGTAGTTGACGGAGTTATTGTGGGACGTTTTATAGGAACCGATGCCCTTGCCGGGGTGAACCTTATTACGCCACTTTACTCTGCCATAGCGTTCATTGCCATTATGGCAGGGGTTGGAAGCCAAGCTACCATAGGGATAAGCATGGGAGAGAAAAATATAGAAAAAGCAAAAAATGCCATTACAACCGGAGCTATTTTTGTTTTTATATGTTGCTTTCTTCTGTCCATTCCGGCATTATTATTTTCCGGAGCTATTATCTCCGTTCTGGGCGCAGATACCCAGCTTGCCCCTTATTCAATGGGATATATGAAAGGATTGCTCATTTTCTCCCCTTTTATCGCCCTTATGTTTTACTCCGATTGCATGTTAAAAGTAAGCGGACATCCCCGCTACGCATTTGCGGTAATGGCCGTCACCATTGTAATTAATACATTCCTGAATATTTTTTTCATAAAAGAACTCTCTCTGGGAACATTGGGCGTTGGACTGGCAACAGGAGGGGCATTTGCCATCGGTTCCGTTATGGGTTCATTTATCCTTTTTAACAGTAAAAACACAATCTCTATGTTATCGGGGAAATTCAAGTTGAAAATTCTAAAGGAAATTCTTTATAACGGCTCATCCGAGGGGATGAACGAACTTGCTATTGGAATAAGCCTCCTGATTTTCAATTACACCCTTATGAAATATGTGGGGGCAGACGGGGTAGCTGCTTTCACGGTCATTAACTATATCTGTTTTCTGGGTACAACCATTTTTTTAGGAATCTCAGACGGCATGATCCCTATTATCAGTTATAATTATGGGGCCGGAAATCTTAACCGGATCAAAAAAGTATTAAAACTTACGGCAAAAATAAATCTTACAGTGGGAACTTCTATTTTTATAATTCTTATTCTATTCTCGGGGAAACTGGTTATGCTGTTTTTGGGAGATGATGATACTCAAATCATAAAAATGACAATTACGGGAGCATCCATTTACTCCTTCTCATTTCTTATAGGAGGATTCAATATTTTATTATCTAGCTATTATACCGCACTGGCAAAAGCAAAATACTCTCTTATTATAGCCCTGTTAAGAGGCCTTGTTTTTATTGCTTTGGGTTTATGGATCTTACCCCTATTTTTTGGCATTACCGGTATCTGGCTAACAGTTCCTATTGCAGAATTCCTTACTTTTCTAGTGGCGTTATTCATTTATAGATTAAAATAATCGCTATCTTTGGGGAATCTTAAGCAACAGACCTAATTATATATATGGAACGATTATCATACACAATTGCAGACCATAATATCTCTATATTATACAACAAGACGGAGGCAATCGAAGACCTGATTCCCTCTTTTAAGTCTTTCAAGACCTTTAATAATGAAGATAAGGATCTTTTCACCCTCATCTTATCCGGCACCCCAATAACAATGCAGGGGGAGGAAGTTACCAGTTTCGATTGGGACGGTACATTCTGTCGTACCTCAAAAGGAAGTGCCAATGAAATTATTGTTACAATTAAACTTGCAGGGGATGAACATGAATATACAATGGTAGCAGGATCTACCTATAGCGTAGCAAAAGCATATATCGGAACAACAGCTCCATCCTTTATACTAAGCACCATAATTATGATATTGTACTCCTTTGCTTCCGCCCCCTTTCAGACATTATTATTCCATAGCTCGGTCATAAAATTAGGAGAGAACGGGTACATGTTTTTAGGAAAAAGCGGTACCGGAAAAAGTACTCACAGCAGATTGTGGTTGTCAAACATATCGGGAACCT
>JAVWIB010000003.1:52000-60413 GCA_036639755.1 Bacteroidales bacterium | reverse complement strand
ACTCATTTCGACCAGACCCAACCTCTGTACGGCTACAAACAATTTTTCTTTCCCATTATACAAGGATGTGTATATCCGGATTTAAGAAGGATGGCGGCCGAACATGCCGTATCTCTTAACAGAGACGGATACGCAATAGGCGGTCTCTCGGTGGGAGAGCCTACCGAAAAAATGTACGAAATGATTGAGGTATTGCATCCATTACTTCCGTTAGACAAACCTCGTTACCTGATGGGTGTTGGCACTCCTGCAAATATTCTGGAAGGAATTGCCCGCGGCATTGATATGTTCGATTGCGTAATGCCCACTCGCAACGGTCGTAACGGCATGTTATTCACTTGGGAAGGGATGATTAACATAAAGAATAAGAAATGGGCGGAAGATTTTGGCCCACTGGATACACTTGGTACCTCTTTTGTAGACAGAACCTACACCAAAGCCTACTTAAGACATTTATTTGTTGCGGGTGAAATGCTGGCGGCACAAATTGCCAGTGAACACAACCTGGCATTTTACCTAGATGTGGTACGTGAGGCTCGCAAACACATAAAAGCAGGGGATTTTGCAACATGGAAAACGACAGCTGTAAAAAAACTTGAAACCAAACTATAATTTTCACCCGTTACAACCCCCATTATTTTAGTAATGAAATACAACTATAACTTTAACATAACAATCATAGACAAATACATTATAAAGAAATTTATAGGTACCTACTTCTTTGCGTTGTTACTCATTATAGGTATTGTTATTATATTTGACATCAGCGAGAAAATCGACGATTTTGTAGATAAAAAAGCACCCTTACAGGCAATTATCTTTAGCTACTATGCCAACTTTGTCCCCTATTTTGTAAACATGTTCAGCCCGCTGTTTGTATTTATTACCGTTATCTTTTTTACATCCAAACTAGCAGCGAACAGTGAGATTATTGCCATGCTGGCCGGAGGCATCAGCTTTAAAAGGCTCATGTACCCGTATTTTATATCAGCTGCCTTTATTGCCTGCTTTAGTTTATTACTCAACCTGTTTATCATTCCTCCGGCCAATAAAGGACGGCTTGCATTTGAAGCCAAATACATAAAAGGGGCGTATCAGAACACCAACCGCAACATGCACTACCAGATAGATCCAGGCACATTCATGTATGTGGAATCGTTTAGCACATGGAACAATACAGCCTATAAATTCACTCTGGAAACCATAGACGGCCACAATATCAAATCTAAACTAAGCGCAGAATCGGCACAATGGGATTCGCTAAAAGGATGCTGGAAACTAAACAATTATCATCTTAGAGCCTATAAAAACAATAGCGAAATCATAACCACCGGCCAAACCATAGACACCACGTTAAGCATAACGGTAGAAGATTTTTATAGAAAATCAAACAGCGTGGAATCGCTTAATTACTTCCATCTACAAAACCTTATAGCCACCCAGCAAATGCGGGGCGACCAGATGGTTAAATTTGCCCTTATCGAAAAAAACACCCGTTTTGCCATCCCTTTCTCCGCCTTCATTCTAACCCTTATTGGAGTATCGCTCTCCTCCAAGCGCCGCCGCGGTGGAATTGGAATGAACATCGGTATAGGTATCGCACTAAGTTTCTCCTACATCCTGTTCCTGCGTTTCAGCCAGATGTTTGTCCATACCGGTGCTCTCCCGCCAAGCATTGCTCTGTGGCTGCCCAATATGATTTATGCCGTTATAGCTCTCTTCTTGTACAGGATTGCACCAAAATAAACTTATATCCCCAAAAAGATAAAATACCCATGGGTGATTGTTTTTTATTAAAATACAAATTCACCCACACTACAAATATCTGTAGCGTGGGTGAATCCTTAGAAAAAGCCTTATCAGGCAGCCTCTTGCTATTTTATAATTTAGTACTCCCCGTTTGCAAGTTTCCTTCTGCAAGCTGCAAGCATATCGTCAATCATCTCACTAAGACCCCATTTTGGACTCCAGCCCCACTCCGCACGGGCACATGAATCATCCATGCAATCGGGCCACGATGCAGATATTTTATCTTTTACCGGATCAATTTTGTAATCCCAGGTAAATGCCGGAATCCGTTTTTTTATCTCTGTAAATAACTGCTCCGGAGTAAAACTCATCGAGGTAATATTAAAACTGTTTCTATGAATCAGTTTACTTGGATCTGCCTCCATCAACTGGGTAGTAGCCTGCAATGCATCCGGCATATAAAGCATATCCATATAGGTATTCCGGGGAACCTCGCAAGTATATTTTCCTGTTTTTACCGCATGGTAGAATACCTCTACTGCATAATCGGTAGTACCGCCGCCAGGCAGACAGCCGTTAGAAATAATGCCGGGAAAACGGACACTGCGGGTATCAACACCAAATCTGGTAAAATAATAATCACTAAGCATCTCTCCGGTTACTTTACAAACACCGTAAATAGTATTAGGTCTCATAACGGTATCCTGCGGAGTTTTAAAATGCGGAGTATTATCACCAAAAGCACCAATGGAACTTGGTGTAAACAATGCGCAATTGTTATCTTTTGCAATATTCAAGGAGTTTAGCAAAGCCCCCATATTAATGTTCCATGCCAATTGAGGATTTTTTTCCCCCGTAGCCGAAAGTAACGCTACAAGATTATAAATTCCATCAATTTTATGCTCTTTAACAACCTGAACATACGCCTCTGTGTTTAGTGCATCCAATGAAATTGCATGCGCATTTTTAGAGAGTTTTTCTACAATCTCAGGCCTTAAATCGGCTGCAATAACATGATCATGGCCATACGTTTTCTGAAGGTGTGGAACTAACTCCGTTCCAATCTGGCCGCCTGCACCAACAACTAATATTTTTTTCATTTATTTTATGTAAAAATCAATATTTATCTAAAGAAGATTAAATTATACAAAAGTAGTAATTTTACACAAAATATGTATTTTTTATTGGGGTTTATTACTAAAAACCGGTATTTTTGCACAATGCAGGAAATTATAAAACAGATATCCGACCTCAGCTCTAACCTTGGCTTTGTAGATTTTGGGATTGCAAAAGCCGGTGAGCTTACTTATGAGACAGAACATTATAATCATGCTCTTGATGAGGGGTATTTTGCAGGCATGACCTATTTATCCAAAAATATTCAGAAGCGTTTTAATCCGCAGTTACTCGTAGAGGGAGCCCGGAGCGTTCTTGTTTTTCTTGCCCCCTACGGAGAAGCCCTTCCCCTTCCCCTTCCCGATAACTCAGTAGACCATCTCCCCAAAGGCGTTGCCCTATATTCTTTGGGGGAAGACTATCACACCGTTATAAAAAACAAGCTGCACCTCATTCTGGCCCGGATACAAGAGTTCACCAATACTTCCGGCCGCATATTTACAGACTCCGCTCCAATTCTGGAACGGGCGTGGGCGGTAAAAGCCGGACTAGGGTTCATTGGAAAAAACAACTTTCTTATCAGCCGCAAAACAGGAATCAGAACCATTATCGGAATTATTGTTACGGAAATCGAACTTCCTGCAACAGAAAATAAACCCCAAAAAAGCTACTGCGGCACCTGCACCAGATGTCTGGATGCCTGCCCTAGCGGAGCCTTATGCGCCCCGTACAGACTGGATGCCCGCAAATGCATCTCTTACCACACCATCGAAAACGACAGGCTCTCCGATATGATTACCAACCATCTCCCACTCCCCAATTTTAACGGACAATATTTTGGTTGCGATGCCTGCATGAACGCCTGCCCGTGGAACCGCAAAAACCGCCCCGGATGGCCGGAATTTCTTACCCGCCAACAGCTCTTGGCAGAGGCTACTCCGCAATGGTGGGAAAAATTATCGGCAGAAGAATTTAAAAAACTTTTTGCCACCTCCCCCCTCCTGCGGGCCGGGCTTAAAAACATACGGGCTGCAAACCGGCTGGCATTGCAAAATATAGATAGCCTCTCTGAGTCTAACTCCGAAAATTATAAATAACACAGCAATGGATTTCACAACAAAAGTACAAATAACCCCACATAAAGAGGGACTTACATACAAAAATAAGATTCTGATGCTCGGCTCTTGCTTTGCAGACGAGGTTGGAAAATATCTGAAAGATTATCGATTTCAGGTAATGGTAAACCCATTTGGGACACTGTATAATCCCTGTTCCATTGCCAATGCCATAGAACGACTGGCCATAGCAACCGAATTTACCCCGGAAGATGTGATTGAAAGCAACGGCATTTTTACCTCTTTTTACCATCACAGCTCCATCTTTGGAACAACACCGGAGGAGTTTTTAACCACCGCCAACAATCAGTTGCGCACAAATGCCTTCTTTTTTAAAGAGGCAGACGCCATCATCATCACCCTTGGTACCGCCCATATTTACACCCACCCTGCACGCCGGATTGTTGTTTCCAACTGTCACAAAATAAAAGCATCCGCATTTGAAAGAAGATTGCTGGACAAAGCAGAAATTAGTACCGAACTCCAAAAAATTACAGATATAATTGCGGCAAACACCCAATGCCAGCATATTATTTTCACAGTTAGCCCAATCCGACACCTCAAAGACGGAGCCCACGCAAACCAGTTAAGCAAAGCGGCACTATTACTGGCCGTTGAACAGCTCATCTTGCAGAGCGCAAAGGCACAGGAGCACACAAACGACTCTATCCATCTGTCCCTTACACACAAACAGTCCGATTCACCCAAACCATACCCCACTCTATCCTATTTCCCGGCATATGAAATCATGATGGACGAACTGCGCGATTACCGTTTCTACGCTGCAGATATGGTTCACCCATCGCCACTGGCCATAGAATATATTTTTCATCACTTTACACAGACTTTCATCTCTCAGTCCGCACGAACCCTCATGAACGAGGCAATCCGCCTCACAAAGGCACAAAATCATCGTCCACTGTTTCCCGAAACCCCACAATATTTGGCCTTCCAAAAAAGGCTACAGGAAGATCTGGAAAAATTCAACAAAAAAATAAAAGAATAAAAAAAGGTGTCGAAAATTTTACTTTTCAACACCCTTTTTTGGTTTTTATAAGCTTTGCGCCAATTACTCAGCAGCAGGAGCTTCAGCTTTAGGAGCATCTGTTTTTTTAGCACGACTTCTACGAACAGTTGGTTTTTTAACCTCTTTCTTAGTAGTAGCAGCTAATGCAGCCTCGTTAAAGTCCACAAGCTCAATGATTGCCATATCAGCAGCATCTCCTACGCGGAAATCTGTTTTAAGAACACGGGTATATCCACCCGGACGATCTACAATCTTTGGAGCAATTGTCCTAAAAAGCTCTGCAACAGCCTCTTTTTGTTTCAAATAGCTGAAAACAGTACGTCTGGAGTGAGTGCTGTCCTCTTTAGATTTGGTAATCAGCGGCTCTATATACATACGTAAAGCTTTAGCCTTAGCAAGGGTTGTCTCAATGCGTTTGTGAAGCAAAAGAGACGATGCCATATTTGCCAACATTGCTTTACGGTGGCCACTTTTTCTACCTAAATGGTTGAATGACTTATTATGCCTCATTTTATATTACTTTTTTTCAATATTATACTTAGTCACATCCATGCCAAAAGATAATTTCAATCTATCAATCAACATATCAATTTCTGTTAAAGATTTCTTACCAAAATTCCTGAACTTCATAAGTTCAATACGCTGGTGTGAAACCAAGTCTGCAAATGTCTCAATCTCGGCAGCTTTCAAACAATTCAAAGCTCTCACAGAAAGTTCCATATCAGACAATTTAGTCAGAAGCAGGTGTCGCATGCGCAATGATTCCTCATCAAGCTCATTGCTAACTACCTCAGGTACTGTCTCTAAACTAATTTTTTCGTCTGAGAATAACATAAAGTGATGAATCAAAATCTTAGCAGCCTCTTTCAGAGCCTCCTTAGGTTGGATAGATCCATCTGTTGTAATTTCCAAATTTAATTTCTCGTAGTCGGTCTTCTGCTCAACACGCCAGTTCTCAACGTTAAACATAACGTTTTTAATTGGAGTGAAGATAGAATCAATTGGAATAGTGCCAAAAGGAGCACCGTCCACTTTATTCTCCTCTGCAGGAACATAACCCCTTCCTTTGCCTATTCTTAAATCAATAGACAGCTTCACCGACGGCTCCATAGAGCAGATATGAAGTTCGGGATTAAGAACCTTAAACGAAGATAAATTTTTGGAAATATCCTCAGCCGTAAAATCTTGCTTACCACTAACAGTTACGGTAATCACTTCGCTATCTTCACTCTCAATCATTCTCTTAAAACGAACTAGTTTTAAATTAAGAACAATATCAATTACGCCCTCAATCACACCCGGGATGGTGGCAAACTCATGATCTACACCATGAATTTTAATTGAAGTGATAGCAAAACCCTCAAGTGAAGATAATAGTATACGACGCAATGCGTTACCAATTGTAATGCCATAGCCAGGCTCCAAAGGTCTGAACTCAAATTTACCAAAGGTATCGGTTGAGTCGAGCATTATTACCTTATCCGGTTTTTGAAATGCTAAAATTGCCATTTTTATTAAATTTTATTAGTGTTACGCTTAAAAGCAAGTCTTATTATTTAGAGTACAACTCAACGATAAGCTGCTCATTAATAGTCTCAGGTATCTCGGTTCTGTCAGGAAGGTTGAGATATTTTCCAGCTAATTTTGTAGCATCCCACTCTAACCATGAGTATCTGTTGGCAGAAGAAGCAAGACTGCCTTGAATAACTTCAAGACTCTTTGATCTCTCACGAACACCAATTACATCACTTGGTTTTACTAAAGTTGAAGGAATACTGCAAAGCTCACCGTTTAACACAATGTGGCAGTGGTTCACCAACTGTCTTGCAGCTGCACGAGTAGGAGCAATCCCCATTCTGTAAACTAAATTATCAATACGAGATTCTAAAAGGAACAACAGGTTCTCACCTTTTTTACCTTTCATTTTAGCAGCTTTCTCATATAAGTTACGGAATTGTCTCTCTAACAAACCATACGTATATTTTACTTTCTGCTTCTCTTTTAACTGAACGCCGTACTCAGAAGTTTTCTTTCTCTTCTTTGCTAAACCATGTTGTCCCGGAGGGTAGTTTTTGCGTTCGTAACTTTTATCGGGGCCAAATATCGGCTCACCAAATTTGCGGGCAATTTTTGTAGAAGGCCCAGTATATCTTGCCATATTAAATTAAATTAAATTATGAGGAATTATACTCTACGGCGACCTTTAGGTCTACAACCGTTGTGAGGAAGAGGTGTAACATCAATAATCTCAGTTACCTCAATACCTGCACCATGAATAGTACGAATCGCAGATTCACGTCCGGCACCAGGGCCCTTAACGTAAGCCTTCACTTTACGCAATCCTAAATCAAAAGCTACTTTAGCACAATCTGCTGCAGCTACCTGAGCAGCATACGGAGTGTTCTTTTTAGAACCTCTGAAGCCCATCTTACCTGCAGATGACCAGCTGATTACCTGTCCTAAGCCATTTGTTAAAGTTACAATTACATTGTTGAATGTAGAGGAGATATGGGCCTCGCCATACGCTTCCACCTTAACAACTCTCTTTTTATTAGATACTGTTTTCTTTGCCATAATCTTAGGTTCTATTTAGTTGCTTTTTTCTTATTAGCTACTGTCTTCTTCTTACCCTTACGAGTACGAGCATTATTCTTAGTACTCTGGCCTCTTACAGGTAATCCGAGTCTATGACGGATACCTCTGTAACATCCAATGTCCATAAGACGTTTAATGTTCATCTGTACGGAAGAACGAAGTTCGCCCTCAATTTTATACTCTTCTGCAATAGTTGACCTAATTGCAGCGATTTGGTCATCTGTCCAATCTTGCACCTTAGTATTGAAATCAATACCATTCTTACTAAGGATTTTTTTGGCAGAGCTGTGACCAATACCAAAGATATAGGTTAAACCTATCTCTCCACGTTTGTTTTTTGGTAAATCTACTCCGGCTATACGTGCCATAATTTATTTTTTCTTTATTTGTTACAACTAGAAATTATCCCTGGCGCATTTTAAATTTAGGATTTTTTTTGCAAATTACATATAAACGGCCTTTGCGTTTAACAATTTTGCAGTCCTCACTACGCTTTTTAATGGATGCTTTTACTTTCATTGTATTTAGTTTTTATTTGTATCTGAAAGAAATCCTTCCTTTTGTTAAATCATAAGGAGACATCTCAACCCTTACTTTATCGCCAGGCAGAATTCGAATATAGTGCATTCTCATTTTGCCCGAGATGTGAGCAATAACAACATGTCCGTTATCCAGTTCAACTCTGAACATGGCGTTGGACAATGCCTCAATAATTGTTCCATCTTTCTCTATCGCAGATTGTTTTGACATAATTAATTCCCTATAATTTTATTATTAATTGTTTTCAATATATTCATATGTAGTTAAAACC
>JAVWIB010000003.1:0-51990 GCA_036639755.1 Bacteroidales bacterium | reverse complement strand
CTGACCATGTTTTACAGCAACCATGAATTCAAAATGTGCAGAATTCTTATGGTCGACCGTACTTACCGCCCATCCGTTCTCGTGAAGGAAAATCTCTTTTTTACCCGCATTAATCATGGGTTCAATACAGATTACCATCCCCTCCACTAATTTTTTTCCGTGCCCGGCTTTCCCATAGTTTGGAACCTCTGGACTTTCATGTAGGTTTTTCCCTACACCATGTCCCACCATTTCTCGAACCACTGAGAAGCCGTATTGTTCAACATATTGCTGAATTGCATTACCAATATCTCCTATTCTGTTACCGGCTATTGCTTTTTGAGCCCCCAAATATAGGGATTCTTTTGTAACTTTTAAAAGCTGGGCAGTCTCTTCATCAATTTTGCCAACAGGAAAAGTATATGCCGAGTCTCCATAAAATCCTTTATAAATTGTACCGCAGTCTACAGATACGATATCTCCCTCTTTAAGAGCGTAGTCACTTGGAAAACCATGTACTACCACATCATTAACAGATATACATAACGTATATGGAAAACCGCCGTAATTAAGAAAGCCCGGTACCGCCCCACTCTCCCTGATATAGGTTTCAGCAATATCGTTCAGGTATTTTGTTGTAACACCCGGCTTTACTGCCTTCCCTACCAGAGCTAACGTTTTGGAGACCAAAATGGCATTCTCTTTAAGGATCTTGATATCATTCTCGGATTTAAGTCTTATCATGTCAAATGAACTATCAAATTATTACATTCCCGAACGGCCTTTGAGACGTCCTGTCTTCATTAAACCGTCGTAGTGGCGCATTAGCAAATGACTCTCTATCTGCTGTAACGTATCCAGAACAACTCCAACAAGAATCAATAAACTGGTTCCGCCATAAAACTGGGCGAACTGGTTATTAATCCCTAATTTAATTGCGAATACCGGCATTATCGCTACAAAGGCAAGGAAAAAAGAGCCCGGTAGTGTAATACGAGACATTACTGCATCTAGATACTCGGCAGTTTTTTTACCCGGTTTAATACCCGGTATAAAGCCACCGTTTTTCTTCATATCTTCTGCCATCATGGTAGGATTTACTGTTACTGCGGTGTAGAAGTAAGTAAATGCAACAACCAACAAACCAAATATACAATTATACCAGAACCCTGTATAGTTACCTAAAGTGGCGGCTAATCCACGGGTAGCATCAAAGTTGGCAAATATTAACGGAAATAACATCAACGCCTGTGCAAAGATAATCGGCATAACTCCTGCCGCATTAATCTTTAACGGAATGTATTGACGAACTCCGCCATATTGTTTGTTTCCAACAATTCTTTTTGCATATTGTACCGGAATCTTACGTGTACCCTGTACAAGTGCTATGGTAGCAACAAATACAAAGAACAGAATAATCAACTCAACAATAAGCATTAAAGCACTACCTGTTGTCTGGTTGAATCTTGTTCCGAATTCAGCTGCCAGAGCATAAGGTAATCTTGCAATGATACCAACCATGATTATAAGAGATATACCGTTACCTAAGCCGCGATCGGTAATACGCTCTCCTAACCACATAATAAACATGGTACCACCTATAAGAACTATTGTAGCAAATAAGTTAAAAGAAAATCCTTTAATTAAAAATGCTGTTTCCGGCAATTGTGTATGCAAATTGGTTAAATAAGCAGGCCCTTGCAGAGCAAGAATCACAATGGTCAGATAACGAGTCCATTGATTCATCTTCCTGCGGCCGCTCTCACCTTCGCGCTGCAGCTTCTGGAAGTATGGAATCATAATTCCCAAAAGTTGAATAACAATTGATGCGGAGATGTAAGGCATTACACCAAGCGCAAAAATTGAAGCATTACCAAAAGCTCCACCGGAGAACATGTTCAACAAGCCTAAAAGGCCTTCCTGTGTCTGAGCTTCCAGATTTGCAAGCTGCGTAGGATCTATACCCGGAACAACAACAAAGCTGCCCAAACGATAGACCAACAGTAACAGGACAGTATACACTATCCTATTACGTAGCTCTTCAATCTTGAAAATATTCTTTATAGTTTCAATTAATTTTTTCATTGGTTTTGTTAGATTATAGTTGTAGAACCTTTGAGAGCCTCAATCTTAGTTACAGCAGATTGTGAAAAAGCATGAGCGGTAACATCGAGTTTGCTTGTAAGCTCGCCATTGCCCAATATTTTTACCAAATCTTTCTTTGATACAAGACCATGCTCTACCAAAGTATCAAAAGTGATAGCGGTTACCCCAATCTTCTCACTTAATGACTGCAATCTTGAAAGGTTGATTGCTTTGTATTCTACCCTATTAGGATTATTGAATCCAAATTTTGGCAAACGCCTTTGAATAGGCATCTGACCTCCTTCAAAACCAATTTTGCGAGAGTATCCAGAACGTGACTGGGCTCCTTTATGTCCACGTGTGGATGTTCCACCGTGACCGGATCCCTCACCACGAGCGATTCTTTTCTCTCTTCCGTTAGCACCCTCTGCGGGTTGTAGTGTATTTAATTTCATCGTTAAATCTCCTATTAGCTGATTTCTTCTACTTTAACAAGGTGTAGAACTTTTTGAAGCATTCCTTTATTTACGGGATTGAGTTCAAGCTCTACAAAATGATGGATTCGACGGATTCCCAAAGAATACAGACATGCTATCTGACTTTGAGTCGCCCCGTTTCTACTTTTCACTTGAGTAATTTTAACTTTTGCCATTTCTATACCTCCTTAACCGTTAAATACTTTATTCATGTGAATACCTCTTAAACCGGCAACAGTATAAGCATCACGCATCTCTGCAAGAGCAGCAACTGTAGCTTTTACAAGATTATGAGGATTGGAAGAACCTTTGGATTTAGCCAATACGTCATGAATACCAACAGACTCAAATACGGCACGCATTGCACCGCCGGCTTTTACTCCGGTACCGGCAGCAGCCGGTTTCATGAATACGTTTGCGCCACCGAATTTGGCAGTTTGCTCATGTGGAATAGTTCTTTTATTAAGAGGAACCTTTACAAGGTTTTTCTTCGCATCTTCAATACCTTTTGAAATAGCGGTAGTAACCTCATTCGCTTTACCTAAGCCAAAGCCTACAACGCCGTTCTCATCACCTACAACAACTATTGCTGCAAAACTGAAGTGACGACCACCTTTTGTTACTTTAGTAACCCTTCTAACTGCAACCAGTCTATCTTTTAGTTCTAGTTCGGTAGTTTTTACCTTTTTTACATTCATATTTGCCATAGTCTCTTAGAATTTAAGTCCACCCTCACGAGCAGCATCCGCTAAACTTTTTACTCTTCCATGATAAAGATAACCTCCGCGGTCAAATGAAACCTCGGTGATACCTTTTGCAATAGCGCGCTCAGCAGCAGTCTTACCAACTATTGCAGCAGCCTCAACGTTTGTTTTACCCTTAACCTGCTCTGCAATAGATTTCTCCAAAGATGAAGCTGCAGCTAAAGTAACGTTATTAACATCATCAATCAACTGAACGTAGATCTGATTATTACTTCTGAATACACACATTCTTGGTCTCTGAACTGTGCCGTTAACCACTTTACGAATGCGATAATGTATTCTTTTTCTTCTTTCTATTTTATTTATAGCCATAAACCTTCTCCTTATTATTTAGCGCCAGCCGATTTACCAGCCTTACGACGAAGTTGTTCACCAACAAACTTAATACCTTTACCCTTATATGGTTCAGGTTTACGCAACGAACGTATTTTGGCTGCCACTGCTCCAAGCAACTGCTTGTCATAGCTCTTTAAAACCAAAACCGGATTAGCACCTTTTTTTACAGGTTCAGCCTCTCCCTTTATCTCTGCAGGTAACTGCAAGTGGATATCATGAGAGTATCCCAAACTGAACTCAAGGATCTGGCCTTTAGCTTCAACACGGAAACCGACACCTACCAACTCCTGTTTAATAGTGAAGCCTTCAGATACGCCTACAACCATGTTGTGGATAAGGGCACGATACAATCCATGCAATGAACGATGGCGCGGCTGGTCCGTAGGTCTTGCTACGTGCACTACGCCTCCCTCTACGGTTACGGTAATATCCGGATCAACTTTTTGAGTTAACTCACCGAGCGGGCCTTTAACCTTTACCACATTATCGGCACCAACGGTAACCGTTACTTTTTGCGGAAGGCTTACAGGTAATTTTCCTATTCTTGACATCTTAATTAAATAGTTATTAATGATTAATATACATAACAAAGAACCTCACCGCCAACATTAAGAGCCTTAGCCTCTTTATCGGTAATGATGCCTTTAGATGTAGATAAAATAGCAATACCCAATCCGTTAAGTACGCGCGGCATTTCCTCAACGCCTCTATACTGTCTCAAACCCGGTTTACTAATACGCACAATTTTTTTGATAGCAGCTTTCTTACTCTCTGGATGATATTTAAGAGCTATCTTAATGGTGTTGAAAGGGATTCCTTCAACTACTTTGTAACTTAGAATATAACCCTTCTCGTGTAAAACGCGGGTCATTTCTACTTTCAATCTTGACGATGGAATCTCCACAATCTTGTGGCCTGCTAACGCAGCATTACGGATTCTAGTCAAAAAGTCTGCAATTGGATCAGTCATTTTAATTTGTTTTTAAGAATCGACCCCCATAGGAGCCCGATATCCAATGTTAATACTTATTTTAATATAATATTTTACTACCACCCACTACCAGCTAGCCTTGTGAACGCCAGGGATCAAACCCTTGCTGGCCATTTCACGGAACTGGATACGGCTGATACCGAAAATACGCATGTAACCTTTTGGTCTGCCTGTAAGGGAACAACGATTGTGCTTACGTACAGGGCTGGAGTTTTTAGGTAGTAAATCAAGAGCAGCATAATCGCCGGCCTCTTTTAACTGTTTGCGTTTCTCAGCATATTTGGCACATAATTTAGCGCGTTTCACTTCGCGTGCCATCATTGATTCTTTTGCCATTATCTATTTCTCTTTAGATTATTCTTATTATTTTTTAAAAGGCAATCCAAATTCACGAAGCAAAGCCAGTGCAGCCTCGTCATTCTCGGTAGTAGTAACAAATGTTATCTCCATTCCAAGTACTTTGGTTATTTTGTCGATATCAATCTCAGGGAAAATGATCTGCTCTTTAATACCCAGAGTATAATTACCTCTGCCATCAAATTTCTGGTTGATACCTTTGAAATCTCTGATACGTGGAAGTGATACTGCAATAAGTCTCTCCAGAAACTCATACATTTTTGCACCGCGTAGGGTTACTTTTACGCCAATAGGCATCCCTTTACGAAGTTTAAAGTTTGAGATATCCTTCTTAGAGTAAGTCAACATTGCTTTCTGACCGGTAATGGTAGTAAGTTCTGTTTGTGCAATCTCTACAAGTTTTTTATCGGCAGTTGCCTGACCCATACCTTGATTGATTGTGATTTTCTCCAATTTAGGAACCTGCATTACAGATGCATAACCAAAGTCCTTCTGTAATTTAGCAACGATTTCCTCTTTATACTTCTTTTGAAGAGTAGGGACAAAACCTGCTACTTTCACTTGTGCACCCTCAACCTTAGGGGCAGCCTTAGATGTTTTGATTGTTTTTGTCTCTTTTGCCATTATTTGATTTCCTCCCCAGATTTTTTTGCAAAACGAACCAGTTTACCTTTATCATTCAGCTTACGTCCAATTTTTGTAGGGCCTCCTTTAGCAGGATCTACTACCTGCAAGTTTGAAATATGTATACCAGCTTCCTGCTTAACAATTCCGCCTTGCGGACTTTTAGCATTTGGTTTAGTATGTTTGCTTACCATGTTGATTCCCTCAACAACAGCACGGTCTTTATCTCTGTTAACCTCAAGAACTTTTCCGGTTTTTCCCTTCTCGTCCCCTGCGTTTACAAAAACTGTATCACCTTTCTTTATATGTAACTTCTTATTCATAATACTATTCCTTATTTTTATAATACCTCGGGTGCTAAGGAAACTATTTTCATATAGTTATCACGCAACTCTCTGGCAACAGGGCCAAAAATACGTGTACCGCGAACCTCTCCCTGACTATTCAATAGTACGCAGGCGTTCTCGTCAAATCTTATATAAGAACCGTCTGCACGACGAATCTCTTTTTTAGTACGAACTATTACAGCTTTGGAAACTGAACCTTTTTTAGCTTCGGCACCGGGAATAGAGCTTTTTACAGCAACTACAATCTTATCTCCGACTCCGGCATAGCGACGGCGCGTACCGCCCAACACACGAATACAAAGAACTTCTTTTGCTCCGCTGTTATCTGCTACCATTAATCTTGATTCTTGTTGTATCATGGCTATTTAACTTTTTCTACAATTTCTACTAATCTCCAGCATTTTGATTTGCTCAACGGACGGGTCTCCATAATTCTTACAGTATCCCCCTCGCTGCACTCATTTTTCTCATCATGAGCTACAAATTTAGTGGTTTTATTTACGAACTTTCCGTAAATAGGGTGTTTCTCTTTTGCTTTTACTGCAACAACAATGGATTTTTCCATCTTATTGCTTACCACTACACCTATTCTTTCTTTACGAAGTTTTCTTTCCATGAACTACTATTTTTGGTCCTGGTTTTCAATTTGACACAGCACTGTGAGCATTCTTGCAATATCTTTCCGTGCTTTTTTTATCTTAGATGAATCCTCTAATGGAGATATTGCATGATTCATCGTCATTTGGTTTAGAGCTGCTTTCTCAGCTTCTACACGCTCTTGCAAATCCTTTGCAGACAATTCACGTATTTCTTTTACTTTCATTTCTTTGTCTCCGTTAAATTATTCAACATAGTCTCTACGAACTACAAATTTTGTAATTACAGGTAATTTCTGAGCACCCAGACGAAGAGCCTCTTTAGCCACGTCCAATGGAACACCCTCAATTTCTATTAACATTCTGCCGGGAGTAATAGGAGCAACGAATCCCTCCGGAGCACCTTTACCTTTACCCATACGAACCTCGGCTGGTTTTTTAGTAAATGGTTTATCAGGGAATACTCTGATCCAAATCTTACCTTCACGTTTCATATAACGAACTACGGCCTGACGTGCAGCCTCAATTTGCTGACCGGTCATCCAGCAGCAATCCAGCGTCTTAATTCCGAATGAGCCAAATGCCAACTGATTGCCTCTTTGAGCAATCCCCTTCATGCGGCCTTTCTGCTGCCTTCTAAATTTGGTTTTTTTTGGTTGTAACATTACTTTTACAATTTAACAATAATAATATTGTATTTCTATAAATTATTGATTCTCAACAATTTGGCTGTAACGGAGCTATAATTGTCGGGTTGCAAATATACACAAAATATTTAATATACAAACTTTTTTTACATTTTTTTGGCACTTTTAGACAAAAAAAAATGGCAGTCAATTCCGCCATTTTCATATAGTTACAAAAATGCAATTTTTTATAAAAGCACCATTTTAGACAAGTCACTCACCCACTTCCAATCCCATCTTCTCAAACACGTTTCTGGCCTGATTGATCTCGTCTGCAGAGGGCTCCTCCATTATAACATGATTGGGGTTATATTCTGTTCCCAAACGGAGATGTTTTCCCTTTGCAATATCGTGATACGGAAGTAGCTCCACCCTTATTTTGTTCCATGAAACATTTGAGGAAAGATATTTTTCCTGCAATTTTGCCAGGAACAGGGCGGAAGCAGTTAAATTCTGCACGTCAGCATTCACCCCTTTAATGAGAGGAATACGAATCACAAATTGCTTCCCGATCGTTGCAAGATACTCTATATTGGCCAGAATCTGTTCATTAGGGACACCTGTAAAATACTTATGCGCCGCAGAATCCATTAACTTCAAATCAACCAGAAACAGCTCACATCTAGAGGCAACCTCTTTAATAAGTGATTGTTCAGCAAACAAAGTAGTATCTACACACCTATGAAAATTCTCCGCTCCGCAAGCATCCAGCAACGGCAACAAAACGCTTTTATGCATAAGCGGTTCCCCGCCGCACACGGTAACTCCTCCCCCCGATTCCTCAAAAAACACAGACTCTTTGCGAATTTCTTTCATCAATTCCTCTACCGTATACTCTTTCCCGGCCATCTCCATTGCTTTGGCAGGACAAGCCTTTGCGCAAGCTCCGCACAATACGCATACGGAGGCATTGGTAAGTACCCCTTTTTTACCATCGGGAAGCACCCCAACACTTAATGCACCGTTTTTGCACGCCTCTATACACAACCCGCACCCAATGCAACGCGCCGCCGTATACAACTTGCTCTGCTGCGGCTTCATCCCCTCCGGATTATGACACCACAGACAAGACAACGGACATCCTTTTAGAAACACCGTAATCCGTATCCCCGGCCCATCATTAATCGAATAACGCTTAATATCAAATATATAACTCATCTCAACTGTTTTTTTATTGCGCTAGATAACCTAGTATAACTAGAAAGAGGCATTTTCGGTACGCTCTATGATCTCCTCCTGATAATCCAGATTCATATCGTTAAAATAGTCTGAGTAGCCGGCCATGCGCACAAGCAAATCGCGGTAGTTTCCGGGATTTTGCTGAGCATCGCGCAGAGTTGGGGTATCTACAATATTAAACTGAATATGGTGGCCGCCAAGAGAGAAATAGGTGCGGACAAGTTTGCCCAGTTTCTCTATATCGGACTCTTTTTTAAGCAGATTAGGGATAAACCGCTGGTTAAGCAAAGTGCCTCCCGATAATTTCTGGTCTAGTTTGCCCAGAGATTTTACCACGGAGGAAGGGCCGTGAATATCGCAACCCTGTGATGGAGAGGTTCCATCGGAAATAGGGAGGGTGGCAAGTCGTCCGTTGGGGGTGGCTCCCATTACTTTGCCAAAGTAGATATGGCAGGTGGTAGAAAGCATGTTCATGTGAAAAGACTCTCCTTTAATATTCGGGCGGCCGTCTATAGCATGGAACAGATCATGATAAACCCGTACAGCAATCTCATCTGCATACTCACTGTCATTCCCAAAGAAAGGGGTGTTGTTAATAATCCGCTGGCGTAAAACCTCCTGCCCCTTAAAGTTGGCAGAAACGGCAGCAAGCAATTCTTTCATGGTTAAGCTCTTATCCTCAAATACATGTTTTTTAAGGGTTGTAAAACTATCGGTAACCGTACCCAGACCGGTACATTGTATATAATTGGTGTTATAACGTGGCCCTGCATTGTAATAATCTTTCCCTTTGGTAATACAATCCTCCATAAGTACAGAGAGGAATGTAGCAGGAGCGTATTTGGCAAACAGCCTGTCTATATAATTGCTTACCACTACTTTCTGCAACACAATGTATTCGAGCTGCTTTTTAAATGCCTCATATACCTGCTCAAAACTCGTAAATGCAAGGGGATCTCCGGTTTGAATACTTACTTGTTTTCCGGTTACGGGGTCTACTCCATTATTTAATGTAACTTCCAGTATTTTAGGTACATTTAAATATCCGGTAAGCAGATATGCCTCTTTCCCAAATGCACCAACCTCAATACATCCGCTGCAACCACCCTCACGAGCATCTTCTAAACTCTTTCCCTGACGAACAAGCTCCTGTACGTAAGTATCGGGATTAAAAATAGAGGGATAGCCGTATCCTTTGCGGATTACCTTGCAGGCGGCATGCAGAAATTCATCGGGAGTCACCTTGGCAATATGCACCGAACTACCCGGCTGCAAAATATGCAGATCATCTATCACCTCCAGAATGAGATAGGAAACCTCACTCACCCCGCTGGTACCGTCTCTCCTTACTCCACCTATATTAATATTGGTAAAATCGTTATATGTTCCGCTCTCTTTGGCTGTAATTCCAACCTTAGGGGGGGCGGGATGATTGTTCACTTTAATCCAGAAGCAGGAAAGCAACTCTTTAGCCTGCTTGCGGGTAAGTGTTCCTGCCGCAATCTCCTTGTTATAAAACGGCTCCAGATGTTGATCCAGATGTCCGGGATTCATAGCATCCCATCCGTTCAGCTCGGTAATAGTGCCCAGATGCGCAAACCAATACATTTGAATAGCTTCCTGAAAAGTACGCGGCGCATGGGCGGGAACCCAGCGGCACACCTCGGCTATTTTTTTGAGCTCCAGAATCCTTATTTGTATCCCCGATAATTTTTCGTCATCCCCCACCGTGGCCATCTTAACCAGCTTCTTCTCCAAATCCGCAATCATTTTCTCCGCCTGTCGGGCATGACGTTCTGCAAATAAAATTGCAGCATCGCAGGAAATAGCCATACCGCGCAGTTCATCCTGCTTATCCGTAGCCTCGGGATCATTCAAGAAATCCAGCTTCTCCAGCTCTGCCTCAATCTGCTTTTTAAAATCCAGCATCCCTATACGATAGATTTTACCATCCAGAGCGGTATGCCCGGGAGCACGTTGCTCCATAAACTCGGTAAACAACCCGGCTTCGTATAAATTCTTCCAGCTATCGGGAACATGATTAAAAATACGATCCCGTTGGGTACGACCTCTCCAATAAGAAATTACCTCCTTTTGATATATTTCAATATCCTCATCACTAATGATATAACGTTGCAATTCACGCTCACGCAGCACATGAAAATCTTCTATCGTATGGCATGTAAGCTCCGGAAAAGTAGGGACAGCCTTTGGTTTAGGCCCCCGCTCCCCTACAATAAGCTCTTGATCTCCTATATATATTGTTTTTTTCTTGCAAATCTCATAAAAGTTCATTCCCCTTAAAACGGGGATAGGGTATTTACCATCATTTTCTCTGTAAAATGCGGTCTCTATAAGGGCACGCTCAATAGACAGGCTTGGCTGTGTATTAACAGATTCTTCTCTTAGTCTTTGTATTCTTGTATTCATAATATGTTTCATTAAAATGCACGATAAAAAAAGATTATCGTAACATAATTGTTTTATAAAAATGGAAACAGGAGAACGGATTACCCGTAAAAATAACGATGCAAAGCACCTTAACAAGAAAATACAAATCAGGAAATAAGACAGGAAAAGAGGCCTCTCCCCGGTTTATGATAAAGATTGACTATAAAATTATAAGTACTCGACATCTGCGACTAAAATAAACTAACGCAAATTTAGTATTATTTTTGAATAACAAAATCTTTAATCAACTTTACTTATTCTCTAAACATAGAATAATACAAATAATCAAATGAATTTTGCTGATACATAATTACCAACTCCTCAATTAGCTTATCCTCGCCAAATTTATCATACGGTTTTTTAAGGTCGGATCCAAAAATTTTAGCCACTCCCTGCCAGAATCCGGCAGTAAAACCTCCCCGATAATTTTTAATCACATAATAAGAAGTACGCCCCAACTCTCTATCCAACAATCTGAGTAATAATTTCCCTTGAGAAAATGAAAGATTCTTAAGCGGTTTCTCAAACTCTCGAAACAATCGCTTTTCATAACCCTTCAGATATTTCTCCCTCTCTTTTTTGGTAAAATTGGAATAAAGCAACGTACTATCTGCATTCTGAATAATTGTTTTGGCAATAAGCGCATACGGGTATACCTTTTTAAAATTATATACGGTTCGGTAATAATCGCGCCATTGTTTGCTTTTACGCCAGTTCTGAGGACGATTAAAGACATACACCGGGGCTATTTTATCTACATAAAGAGTATCGCCGTTCTCTATCTTATAACCTATCAGATACCCCTTTGGGGCAGAACCGCCATTTTGAGGCTGAGCACCGGAACGGGTTTGAGTTCCGGTTTGGGCAACAGAGTGCACCGGCCACAAAAGAAGCACAACCAATGCTACGAAGAGCTGTTTCATCCCAATTTGCCGCATTACGCCGTTATATTTTAAAAAAACCTGTTTCATTTCAATTAAAGCAACCGATTTTTTGCTCAATTATTGAGCCAAAAGTACTAACTTTGACTGCTTTTACAAAACTTAAATCAAAAACTATGTTTAACATTACAGAATTCACCCCCTGGACTTTATTTACCGATCTGGGCTTTATCTTTGCTCTCCTCCTTGTTGGAAAAGTAATACGGGTAAAAGTCAAATTTATTCAAAAGCTATTTATTCCGCCAAGTCTTCTTGCCGGATTATTGGGATTAGCCCTGGGCCCGAACGGACTCAACTGGATCCCTTTCTCGAACAATCTGGGAACCTATGCGGCCATCCTCATAGCTCTGGTATTTGGCGCATTACCGCTCTCCTCACCAAAAGTATCAATAAAAGAGGTATCGGGAAGAGTAGGCCCTATGTGGATTTATGCCCAACTGGGAATGCTCCTGCAATGGGCTATCTCCGGACTATTCGGCCTATTTATCCTTAAAGTCTTCTGGCCGGATCTTAACGATGCCTTTGGCGTGATGCTCCCTACCGGCTTTTACGGCGGACACGGAACTGCTGCCGCAATTGGCTCTGCCTTTGAAGGACTTGGCTGGGACGAGGCCCGCAGCCTTGGTATGACCACCGCAACCGTAGGAGTTGTATGCGCAATTATAGGGGGACTGGTAATGATTAAATGGGCTGCCAAACATAGGGAAACAGCTTTTATCACAGACTTTAAAGATCTTCCCGACGAACTGAGAAGCGGCCTGCTTCCGGAAGATAAAAGAGAATCAATAGGGAAAGCCACCACCTCCTCAATCTCCATTGATTCACTCACATTGCATGTTGCATTTGTATTTGTAGTGGCTCTTCTGGGATACTCTTTCAGCCAGGGGGTCAAACAATTTTATCCGGCACTGGAACTCCCTGTTTTTAGCTGTTCATTCATTATAGGTCTTATCTTAAAAAAGATTTTTGACAGAACCAAAGTCTCTCATTACATCTGCCCGCAAACCACCCAAAGACTAAGCAGCATGTTCACCGATATTTTAGTAGCCTTTGGAGTAGCCTCCATTAAGCTGGAGGTAGTTATAAAATATGCCGCACCGCTTGTTGTGTTAATACTTTTTGGAATAGTTCTTGTCTGGGCCATCACCTTTTACTTTGGACGGAGGCTTGCCAAAACATACTGGTTTGAAAGAACCGTCTTTGCATGGGGCTGGTGGACCGGCACCATGGCAATGGGAATTGCTCTGCTAAGAATTGTGGATCCCAAAATGGCAAGCAAGGCCATGGATGATTACGCATTGGCTTACCTTCCAATTGCTCCTGTTGAAATCCTGCTAATTACCTTTGTCCCCGTTTTCTTTGTAAACGGACTGGGAGCCTGGATGATGCTTGGCTGCCTGGTACTCTCCGCCCTGCTCATATTCCTTGCATGGAAAATGAAATGGCTGGTTAAACCACATAAAATTCAATAAATAGAACATGAAACTTGACTATTTTAATACCTTAAAAAATTATACTGCATGCGCTTTTGTTCTGCTTGGCACCACATATGCTTACGCCCGGCAGAACGAAACCCAATACGCTGCGCAAGCAGATGCTATTCACAAAAAATACATTACCCTAGATTCTCACAACGATAGTGCCCTCTGGTTTAATCACCCCAATGGCGATTTTGGTGTTACCAAAGGGCAAGTCTCCTTTCCTATGATGAAAAAGGGAGGGCTGGATGCCGCTTTCTTTGCCATTTATCTGGAACAGGGAAAACGAGATGCAGCATCGCTCGATTCCGTATTCAACCACGCTTGTCAGGAGATTGCCATGTTTA
Organism: Bacteroidales bacterium; assembly: GCA_036639755.1. GTDB lineage: Bacteria > Bacteroidota > Bacteroidia > Bacteroidales > UBA932 > Egerieousia. Next base: position 38,353 of record JAVWIB010000003.1, on the reverse strand, counting down.
AAAAGTACATCTCGGATCGAAGTAGCGATGCTGAATTTGCCTACACTCCCAACGATCTTTCTACGATAAAAGCCGCCGGAAAAAGTGCCGTAATCCTGGCCATAGAGAACGGCTACGGCATTGGAGACAAACTAGAGCGGATTGATGAATTTTATAAAATGGGAGCCCGCTATATTACTCTGAGCCACAACGGGAACAATAATATTTGTGATGCCTCCATGAGTGAAGCAGGACCCGAACATAACGGCCTTTCCCCGTTTGGACGACAAGTTATAGAGCGGATGAATCAACTGGGAATGATGATCGATATTTCCCACGCCAGTTCCAAAACCGTTGCGGATGTACTGGAGTGCAGCAAAGCCCCCGTCATAGCATCTCATTCGGGTGCCTGGGCAATTAAAAATCACAAACGAAATCTGAAGGACGGCGAATTAAAAGCCATTGCAGACAAAGGGGGCGTTATTCAAGTTGCCACCGGCCGCTTTTTTCTCTCTACCCTACCTAAAAAAGAGGTTACCATAAAACATCTGGCAGATCACATAGATCATATAGTAAGCATAGTAGGAATAGAACACGTAGGTCTTGGAACCGATTTTGACGGTGGGGGCGGAGTAGTAGGGCTGGAAAATGTCTCCAAAATGAAATCTCTCACCATTGAGTTATTAAAACGGGGCTACACATCCGAGCAACTTGGGTTATTTTGGGGAGGAAATTTATTGCGGGTATGGCAAATTGTCCAACAGGATAACTCCGGGAAATAAGAAACAAGACGAAAGGTATTATACATGGCAAACCGATAACTGATCCCCATCAAAGACCAGATAATCACAGGTATGAATCCACTCTCCTAAAATGCATATCTCACCGCCTGCTTTCAGTTGCATTCTGGTGGGACAATGAAAATGGCCGAATATAAAATAGTCTATCTTTCCGGTTCCGCCGGATTGCATAGACTTGTTTTGAAACTCATTCGCAAATTTCACAATCCGTTCATCCTCACCTCTAAAAGGAATATGACACACCTGAGTGGCAGCCCCTTTGCGCTCCGCCTCACATCCACGGGCCAATCGGTTGTGCTTGCTCCACGCATACCCCAGCGAAAATGCCCAGTATGGATGGATTCCGCTAAAGAGAAACTGTAAAAATTTATTTTTAAATATGCTGTTCAGAATTTTATAACCCGTATCTCCTTTCCCAAGACCGTCACCATGTCCCAAACAAAAATTCACTCCCTCCAAATTCATTACGCATGGCTGCTGCAACACCGTTATTCCCAATTCTTTCTCAAAATATCCATATGTCCAGATATCGTGATTTCCATTAAAGAAATAAACCTCCACCCCTTTATCAACCAAACCGGCCAATGCTCCTAGTGTTCTGGTAAAATTACGCGGTATAACATGCTTATACTCATACCAGAAATCAAAAATATCGCCCAAAAGAAAAAGTGCTTTTGTATTGGATGGCAAGCCAAGCAAAAAAGAGGAGAATTTCTTCTCTCTCTCCTGTGGGTTGTTGTAATCAAGCCCCAGATGCACATCGGATACAAAATAGTACAGATTCTTTTCCATAAATAATCAGGCTAACAATGTAGATACAACACAGGCAATACCCACTAGGGCGCAATAAATTGCAAACCCCCACAGTTTAGCTTTCATAACCAGTTTTATCATAAGGACACATGCAAATAATCCCGATAAAAAAGCAGATAAAAATCCCAGACAAAGCGGCAATAAAGAGATTCCCGATTCCGCTCCGGAGAAATTTCCGCTAATCAGCTCCAAAAACGCCTCTCCCAATACCGGAACCAATACCATTAGAAATGAAAACTGGGCCACAGCCGATTTTTTAACCCCCAGAATGAGTCCGGTAGAAATAGTTGCCCCTGAGCGGGAAAGGCCGGGCAGAACCGCAATTGCCTGAGCAAGCCCCATAATAAACGCATCTTTATAACTAATACTCGAACTATCTTTCTCATCCATCGTGTTTTCCAAGGGAGAAGCACCTTGCCTTTTTGCCAGAATTTCACTCAACGAAAGCAATACTGCTGTAAACATAAGCATAATACCCACAATGAGCAAACCCGATCCAAATACACCCTCTATAGCATCCTTAAAGAAAATCCCCACAATAAATACCGGAATCATAGAGACGGCTATTTTAAAAATATACTCTTTCTCAGGATTCTTGGTAAGAGTAAAGAATCCCCCCAGTAATTTCCATATCTGCTTTCTTAGAGCAACAATCGTACTTAAAACCGTAGCGGCATGTACGGCAATCTCAAAACTAAGATTTTCAGTTTCAACACCAAAAATAGCTTTAAAAATTGTAAGATGTCCGCTGCTACTTACCGGAAGAAACTCTGTAATGCCCTGAATAAGTCCAAGGACAACTGCTTGAATTTCACTCATGATTCAATTATTCTTTATAGTCCTTTCCTCTGTACATAATTGCCCATATCTCCACAACCATTCCCGCTAATATAAGTACGGGAGCTATTACTGTCCGTAAGGTACTGAACATAGATTCATTAAACACATTGGGATCTTCACTCCCCCCCCCCATCATTACAATATAGCCCAGAATCATAATTACAAGTCCGGCAATAATATAACGAATATTCCTTTTGGGTATCATAAATTCCTCACTCTGCACAAGCTCCGCTGCCGAGTTTTTTGTTGTATTTTCTTTTGTTTTCATATTAATTAATAGTATAATTCGTCATTACTAAGTGTTACCAGCCTGCTCACTACAAAAAATGTGCATATTGTACAGATTACAACGCCAAGGAGGACAACTCCCACCAGCACAAATGCCAGCATCTCCATTCCAAAAACAGAAAACAACTGTCCGAACTCGCTGCGTACAAGATATAAAATGCCGGCAAGAGTCCCCGCCGCCAAGAGACCTGATAATAATCCCTGAAACATAGCCTTTACTAAAAAAGGCCCCCTTATAAACGATTTTGTCGCCCCCACAAGCCTCATTGTATAAATAGAAAACCGCTTGGAATAAACATTCAACCGCACCGTATTATTAATAAGCACAAACGATACAAAGAGCAATAACACAATAAATGCCATCATCACTCCCCCTATCTTTTCTATGTTTTTGTTCAGGATTTCCACCAGCGAAGCCTGATAAGAGACCTCCTCCACGGGAGGCATCTCCATTAACGACTTTGTAAGCACCTCCAGACTATCGGGGACAAAATAGCTCGCATTAAGACTCAACTCAATAGATATCGGGATAGGATTGGTCTCAAAGACATCCAGGAAATCCTGCCCCAGCATTTGCTGCATCTCCTTGGTACCCTGCTCCTTGGAAATATATTGCGTTTTCTTTACCGCAGGAAACATCTTCAGTTGCTTTTGGAAATTAAGAGCCTCCTGCTCCGTTATATTTTCTTTTAAGATAGCAGATACTTTTATGTTCTCTTTAAAATAATCGGATACCTGCTTTGCATGAATGGCAAGAAGACCGAATGTTCCTACCAACAGCAATACAAGACTGATACTTACTATTGACAAAAGGTATGCATTTACAAGCCTTCTGGCTATCATATTTTTCTCTTTTTTCCCCATAATAATCAAACTTCAAAGATATACAAAAAATGTATATTGGAAATGTTTAATTATTTTTTATTATCTTTGTGCACTAAAATCAATTCCTATGAAAGAACCAAAGAGAGTATTGTTCGTAAATTCCGAGATCCTCCCCTATATGCCAGAGACGACCATCTCGACTGTAGGCCGTTATCTTCCGCAAGGGATCCAGGAGAGTGGAAAAGAGATCCGTTCCTTTATACCAAGATACGGGTGTATAAACGAAAGGAGAAACCAGTTGCATGAAGTGATACGTCTTTCGGGTATGAACATTGTCGTAAATGATATAGACAGACCCCTCATTATTAAAGTCTCCTCCATATCGTCTGCAAGAATGCAAGTATATTTCATAGATAACGACGATTATTTCCATCGTAAACCCGTTTTTGCAGATGAAGAGGGAAAGTTTTTTGAAGACAATGACGAAAGAGCCATTTTCTTTGCCCGCGGCGTTCTGGAGACAGTAAAAAAACTAAGATGGAAGCCGGATATCATTCATTGTCAGGGATGGATCTCACATATTCTACCTCTATATCTGAAAAAGGTGTACAAAGAAGACCCCATCTTCACCGATAGCAAACTGGTACTCTCTCTATATAATGAGATTGCGGAAGATGTGTTTTCAAAAAACATGAATTCCAAAATCATACTTCCCGGAATTAAAAACAAAGACTTGGAAATACTGAATCCGGCAAGTGGCATAAATCTTGCTAAACTTGCCATACAAAATTCAGACGGAATAATTTACGGATGTAAAACGATTGGAAAAGAGATTGAAGACTTTGTTTGCACATCCCATCTTCCTGTTCTTCCTTATATAGAGATCAATCAGTCTGAACCAGAATATATTAAAGAATATAACCAATTTTACGACAAAATTTTAGAAAATGCAATTTAAGGATACACTCCGCAAACTGATTCTATTGTCTATCACTGCCTTTGCAGTATTTTCATGTATTACAGTTGATAAATCATTAGGTGGCCAATACATTCCGGACGATCAGGAGCTAAAGGTAATGGTGGCAGAATTCAGACTTCCCATAAGTCTTAAGATGGAAGACAGCCTGCAGGGCATTTCTGCAGAGTACGCAACATTTGGAGCAATCAGGACAAAAGAGTTCGGCCTTGCAACATTTGGCGTTGCCGCAAACATTTGTCAGCCGTATACCTCTTTCCGGTTTGGGAAAGATCCCGTTATAAAATCAGTCTATTTTTCGGCAGCCGTTGCCAATAAATACATGATTGATAATACGCAAGAAGGAATTCCGCAGAATGTATTTATTTACAGAACTACTAAAACACTTGACACCACAACTCTTTATAATAATTCACTTACCAAGAAAGATTACAACCCCGTTCCGCTGAATGTAAGTTCCTTTACCTATTTTGGGAAAGACTCGGTAAAAGTCTATCTGAATAATGCATTCGGCACAGAGCTACTCTCTGCAACGGAGAAAGAATTAGATAGCATTTCTCTTTTTACCAACAGATTCAAAGGTTTATATATTGAATGCACCCCTCCTGAAGGAGATCTAACCGGCGGCAGATTAAATAACCTATCCTACTCTTCAGCGGTAATAGCCATAAAATATAATTTCCAACCCACATGGGAAGCCGGCTTATCCAGAAAAGACACAACCGTACTATTTAACTTCGGTGATAGTTTTTGCCTGAATTTATCTACATACAGCAGCAGTCATATGGCAACAGATGAGCCGCTTACAGCAGAGATTCCGATAGAAGGCATTGGTGGAATTAAACCATATGTTAATGCAAAAGCACTAAAAGATACCTTAAATAACTGGTTTACTAAAAAAGGTTATAATTCCAGAAACATACTTGTAGCCAAAGCAACATTAACATTTCCGTTTGAGATTCCGCAAGATTTGAATATGACTTCTTATCCGCCAAATCTGTTCCCTATTTATAAATCAGATACTCTGATAAGGAGGCTCTACTATCCGTTTAAGGATATAAATGTCCCCGGAAACAGCACAGGAGAGATGAATCGATCATTATGCGAATATTCGGTTAACATACCATCTACCATTCAAAAACTTATTAATGTTCAGGCTGATGCAAATAACCCGCTTAGTAATGAGTTTAATTTCTGGCTGTCACCCATACGAGTTGAAACCGATCCAAACTACGGAACAACAAACTATTTTGCAGAGACTTACAGCTATTACAACGGAAAAATAAACGGGCCTAAGGCTAAGCGGTATCCCAAACTTACGTTGGTCTATACTGTTCTTAAATAGCTACGGTACACGTGCGCCGAGAAAAATGACCACACATAGCATTCCTAACATAAATAAAGAGAGGATGACAAAGACTAAACTACTTCTTTGCCATCCTCTTTTTATGGAGAGCCTAATCTCTTTTAATTAAAAATATAGCGGATTGTTAATTGCATCAGATAGGTAGAGCTGGTTCCAAAGGTTGGAACAAAAGCATCTCTCAGAACCTCCGTGCCGTAGCGCTGAAAATTATAGACAGGGGCTGTTGTTCCGCCTTGGCTTAATTTATTAGTCTGCTTGAGTACTTGATTTACCGTATAGGATTGTTTTGCCCCCCATTTTCTGTTAAACAAATTGCCTATGTTTTTTATATCCAATCCTATCTGCAATGTGTTTTTAGTCCCCCCTTTGGTAGCAAGATAGAAATCCTGCATAATTTTTACATCAAACTGATTTACCCAAGGATAGGTTAATCCGTTGCGTTTTGCATACCCACCTTTACTCTTGCGCAGGTATTTATTACTATTTACAAAGTTCCAGAAATCGTCTGCCTGTACAGCTGCGGTATAGATCTGTTTTACATTTTTATCATCTGTATAGGTGTAATTCGCAAATTTCAGCTCGTCTTTGGACGCAGGGACATAAATAAGATTTGCAGCTCCACCGTCTCCTACCACATTTGATGTATAAGTGTACGAGGTTCTGCCGGCAGGTCCTCCCTCATAAAAGATGCTGGCACTGGTTCTGAAATGCTTCCCGTAACTAATTCCGTAACTAACATTGGCAATCAGACGATGAGGCATTACATAGCTTGGAGTCCCAAGTACTTCCAGATTATTTCCGTTCATGGTAGCAGAGTTCATCCAGGCAGAATACATCTGATCGCCATATCCGTCTCCCAGGCTGCGTGCCGTACTGTAAGTATAGGCAATCATAGCATACAAACCTTTCCAATAGTTTTTTTCCAGTTTTGCGGTTAGCGAAAAATAATCTCCTTTCTTATCGGCATTGCGCAGAAGATAAGCATTTTGCAGTGTCTTGTTATAATATTGTCCGTAAAATAACCGATTATCGGGATAATTAGCAATAGCTGTGGAAACACCCTCTTTCACCCCCACGTTGGTAATGGTTACCGGATTCACATCATAATTATAAATGGCCTCCAGACTCCCAATAATTCCAAAAGGAAGTTTTACATCTACACCCAGAGAACTTTTCCAGGTCTGCGGCATTTTAAGATCGTGCGCCATAAGGGAAACGGATCCCGGAAGGGCGGCGGCAGATTGGGCCGGGCCATTTGGATAAATCTGTTTAAGAGCATCCAAACGGTTGGAAGAAAAATCGGGAACCGCTTTACCTGTTTTATTTCCCGACACTGCAGTATAAGTAGACTGCAACACATTGCTGTCGCCCGCCTGCGCCACAATCCAGACAAAAGGAAGACGTCCGGTAAAGAAACCGGAACCGCCGCGCAAAACTACCTTACGATTGCCCAAAATATCCCAATTAAACCCTATCCTTGGAGAGATCATTAATTTAGTAGATGGGAGTTCCGAGGTGTTATAGTGTCCGCCGTTCCCTTTGTAATCGGCCAACGTCGCATCAAAAACAGCAGAGTTATAAGTATCCAGACTTGGGTAAGAGGGCATTTCAAATCGAATTCCTCCCATAATCTTAAAATGATCACTCACCGTAACTTCATCTTGCAAATACAAAGAGATTTGATTAAACTTAAACTCGGGAAAAACCTGGGAATAATCCTCCTTAAAAGAGTGGGTAATGGCATATTGATACGGATTGTTAAAAACCGTTCCGTCATTAATAGCATTGTACAAATCTGTCTCCGTATCAAAATTATATGTATAATAACCGCTCCCAAACCGCTGGAACCCGTTTTTGGTTTTACTATGCTCGTATTGAATCCCAAATGTTAAAAAATTTTTGCCCCATGTATATGCCAATTCATCGGTGAGGGTGAGGGTTTTCACCTCCCTCAGATTCCCGTACGAAAAGAGTTCCGTTCCAAACGAGGTATAATATTTTTTATCTACCCCAATATCCACAAACGGAAGTTCTCCCCCCTTGGTGCTGCGAGGCTCATTCTGATTAGAATAGGTCACACGGAAAATATTTGACAAAGTACCGTTAAAAAAACGGGAATTAAGCTCTCCCGCAAAAGAAGAGAAATTATATTCCTGAAAATATCCCGAATTCTGGAAAGCCAGAGCAGACATATTGTTTCTGTTTCCGGTAAGATAATACCTATCTTCCAAACCGCTGGTAGAGGTTGACATTGTTGCCGGATCTTTTCTCTTGGTAATATTATATCTAAAATTCAATTTATGATTTTTACTGATATTCCAATCTACACGCGCCAGAATCTTAAATCCGGGACTTTGATTGGAATAACCCTGATACGCTCCGGTAGCATAACCGTAATTTTTAGACAAATACCCCGATAGGGCATCCATAACTTTAGCATCCGGACGGGCAATACCATCCGATCCGTCCGTATAATTTGAACCGTTTGAAGCCACACGCGAAGGGCCCGGTTGAGTAGATTTCTCAAACTCCGCACTTAAAAAGAAAAACAATCTATCCTTTATAATAGGCCCTCCCACACGTGCACCGTAGATAAGATTTGTCTCCTCATTAAGGGTAAGATCTCCATTTACCGTCTTTTTCCCTCTAAAATTCTCATTATAATAATACATATAGGCAGACCCTTCAAAACGGTTGCTTCCGCTACGGGTAGTTGCATTCATGGCTCCCCCTAAAAAGCCGCTCTGCCTCACATCAAACGGAGTTACATTAATGGAAATCTGATCCAGTGCATCTATCGAAACCGGAGAACCCTTAGACGGCATACTCTCCCCTATACCAAACGAATTGTTCATCCCCGCTCCGTCAATGGTAAAATTATTCTCTCTATATGTTCCTCCCCCTATTTGAGGTCCCGATGAAGAATTATAAGCCTGGGGCGTAAGTTTTACCAAACCGTTCAAATCTCTGGCAATCGTGGGAATAGCATTCATCTGAGCAATATTCAGAGATGTTGTAGCCCCGGCCCGCTCACTCCTCATAGACGAACGTGTCCCATCTGCCGATATCACCACCTCATTCAGCGAAATAGCCTCCTCGCTCAATTTCACATTATGCACATAATTCTCCGCCAGGGTAAGCTCTACCCCCTTATCGGTATTTGTCCCAAACCCAAGCAACGATACTTCAATCTTATACGGCCCACCCGGACGCATATTCTGAATACGGTACGTACCGTTTTCCCCCGTCATTGTATAATAAGTACTCCCCGACGGTGTGTGGGTTGCCACCACCGTAGCCCCTGCCACGGGCATCCCATCCGCCTCGGTAACTTTACCGCTAAGAGACGAAGTTGTCACCTGCGCATACATAGCCATAGTCAGCAGTTGAAATAAAACTACTACACTACAAAACTTATAAAGATTTTTCATAATGGATTATAATAAGGTTATTGAATAGCTCACGTAATCTCAAATAATGATTGAGACGTTTTTCATATCCTTACTAACAAAGAATCTCTTGGGAAGTTTTAAAAAACTCATTAAATTCGCCGCTGCACAAAATAATTACACCCATATGAAACTTGTCCCATCCTCCGATACAATAGCTCCACTTATCTTGTTAACAGCCCTCATCCTTTTTATGCTTCTCTCCCCACAAGCAAAAAGCGGGCAACAGTCAGCCGGTGATTTTACCGCATTACTTATCATAACCGATTTTGGAACCGACGTAGATGATGCCCAAGCTTTTGCATATCTGGCAAAAAACAAGGCCCAACACAAGGGGAAAAATCTTACAATTGCAGGAATTATCTCAACCGGGTACATTCCTGAGATAAGGGCAAAAAGTATAGAACTATTCTTAAACTTATATGGCATTACAGCCCCCATAGCCATTGGAAAGCCCGAAAAAACAGAGCAGGAAATTGCCGCTTACTCCATCCTGCACTCCCTCAACGGAACTCCGTATGAAACAACCTTACTGGAAAAACTGGGCTCCTACCCTCCTAATGCACAGATGTGGAAAAACATGCAGCATAGCACCTACTGCAACAAATACACCTCCCCCGGCAGATTAATTGATTCTCTTTTAAGATTATACCCCAACAACCTTCGAGTTGTCATACTGGCACAGGCAACACAGTTTTCCAACTACCTTGCAGATATTGAAAAAAGAGGAAGGCCCACCCCTCAATTCCACTCTATTTATATTCAGGGCCAATGCGATACCTCCACACTCCGCACCACAGGGCGTATCCAGCCTAATTTTGCCGCTTTTAACCTACGGGAAGACAGCAGTGCCACCTATAAACTTTTTGAGCTGCAAACCACTACGCCATTCATTTTTTTAAGCAAACACGCCACCTACCCGTTGGCATTTACCAAAGAAGAAACCAACCTTATAGGCCGGGCCGGCTACCCCGGAGACTATCTAAAAACCGCTGCCTATACAGGCCTACAAAGCTTCCTTAAACGAGACCCGGGCACATTCTACAAAATATTTAAGGCCACCTCTTTAGACAGCCTTAAAACCATAAATAACCCCTATGATTTACTAACAGTCATTGCAATTAACTCCCCCCGGCTCTTTGCCGCAGACACCGTTTACGTTGGAAAGATTCCGCATATTTTAATAGATCGGCATGTACCCACCGTACCCAAAGAGAAATTTTGGGAATGATGATATCAGCAATCGTAAGTTGTGAATTTCATAAAAAGGAAAAACACCGCATCCCATTTATTATTAAAGGAATGCGGTGTATTTTATGATCTTAGAGACCAGCTACACGTTTAGAAAATTAATCTAAAGCCTAGTAACATACCCCATGTGCTACCAACACTAACATTGTTTTTCCAAGTGTTGTTATTTCTGAAACCTTCAGCACTACTTCCGTTTAACACGTAGGTATTAGAGCCATCAGATCCTACACCAGAGGAAGGAATTATCTTTTTAGGGTTATTTTTATCCGGTCCATATTTTTTCACCTGAGTAAGAGGACGGATCCTATCATAATTCTTAGTTCCCATCGTCTGATAAACGCCCCAGTCTTTACACAATAGGTTACCTACATTAAGGATATCCAAACTAACCTGCAGCGTATATCTTCTGTCTGTACCAAAGTTTGTATAAATATCTTGCAGGAACTTGAAATCCCATCTGTTATACCAAGGCTCAACATAGCCAAATCTTTCTGCATATTTACCTTTATTTTCCTTTAAGTATTTATCCTCATTTACATAATTCCAGAATACATCAGCCTGTTCTGCAGCTGTCATTAGTACCTCTCCCTTACTACTTAGCATATCAATAAACTTCACCTCATCTTTAGATGCCGGAATATACATAAGATCGGAAGCATTGCCATCATAGTTCATATCGTTTGAATAAGCAAATGTAGATCTACCTTGAGGGGCTCCCGAATAGTATAATGAGAATGTACTAGCCAGGTGTTTAGCATACTCTATTCTATAAGAGATATTACCAACCACTCTATGAGGAACTGCAAAATTCGAATAACTTAATTCAGGATTATTAAGGCTGGAAATTACCGTGTTTGAACTCCATGCAGAAGCTGCAGTAGAGCCCGGATTCGAAGAGATATCTTTAGCAGAAGTATAGGTATAGGCAACCATACCGGATAGTCCTTTTGTAAAGTTCTTTGTCAACTGAGCAGTAATAGAATTCTGGTATCCTTTGCTTGTATTGGTAAGTAACATAGCATTTCTAATATCTGAATTATTATTTTTACTTGTCCAGTAAGGTCTGTTATCGGCACCAACCAAAGTCTTATCTGCCTCTTTAAGATTTACATCTTTCTGCATTACGGCATTAACATCTTTCGAGTACAAATATTCTAAAGTAAATACCAAGTTCCAAGGCAATTCAAAATCCACAGCAATGTTACTTCTCCATACCTGAGGCATCTTAAAATCTTTATCCACCTCGGCTACAGACGAACCATTTGGAAGAACACCAGGAGTTTGAGTAAACACGGCAGGATTACTACTAATCATTTCTCTGAAATTAGGATTGAATAATTTACCGTTTTTCCTTAAGGTCTCAATTTGTTTTTGATCTGTAATAATAATTTCGGGAGACTGAATTCTACCGGAACCGTTTGGCTGGTTGGTAAACCATACAAATGGAAGTAATCCGGTAAATAAACCTGTACCTCCACGAACCTGAATGCTTCTATCACCTAGCACATCCCAGTTAAAGCCAATTCTAGGAGATACTTGTAATTTTGATTTTGGCCATTTTCCTAAATCCATTGTATAATCACCAAATTTACCATCCCAAGCAACATTTTCATATTGTGCATCTTTAACTCCTTCCTCATAATATTTATGAGAATATTGAGAAGGCCCCTCTACCTTATTATGGTAAATAGGTAACTCAGCTCTGATACCATAGGTTAATTTCAATTTTTTATTAACTTGCCACTCATCCTGAACATAAAGAGCAGCTTGCCCAAACCCTAGCTCAACACCGGGAGCTGCAGCTCCGTTAAAGCCATAAGTTACAGCAAATGCGTTAGGGGTTCTATCGCTCATAAAATCATCCATTGAATCATAACGGTAGTAACTTGTAGCCTCTCTCATATATGCATTCTTAAAGTACATATAATCATAAGAAATACCGGCAGTTAAAGTATGTTTGTTAAGATTAATGGAAACATTATCAGAGATGGATAAAGTGTTATTTTTTACTTCATTATTATAAGAGAATAATTCATAGCCAAAAGACATATATTGTTTTCCGCCATTATATATATCTACAAAAGGGAACTCTTCACTTGGGCTGGTTCTTGTATCTTTAATAGCAGTATAAGAGATAAGCAATTTATTAGACACCTTGCTTCCGAACGTACTATTTAACTCACCGGTGATACTTTTTACCGAGTTTTCAAAACCATACCAAGAATTACCAAATGCTACTGATTGTGCAGAACTACGGCTATCGCCCCTTGGATTTGGAGCAGAGTTTGCATTTGTAAGGTTATCACTTGTATTGTTCATCTGGTTGTATCTAACTGTGAACTTGTGATTTCTACTAATATTCCAGTCTACCCTAGCTAAAATTTTGTAGTTGCTGGATTCAAAGTTTCTAAAGTTTTGATAAGATCCTGCATCATAGTTGTAAGTCTTCATTAAGAAATCTGACATTGTTTTAAGATCGGCAACGGTAGTACGGGAAATTTTTTGCTCTACATTTGATTTTCCATCGGTACTTGGCTCCCAAGCACCGCTTGGAGAGGTCTCTTTTTCATATTCACCACTTACAAAGAAGAATAATTTATCCTTAATGATAGGGCCACCAACTCTTGCACCATAAGTCTGAGCTTGTTTTTCCTTTGCATTTGTAACAATTGCATCACCAACTTTCTCGCCGGTAAATGATTTAGGTCTTAAGTATGTATATACGGAAGCCCTGTATGTATTATCACCACTCTTGGTAACAGCGTTAATAGAAGCACCTGTAAACTGTGATTGTCTAATATCAAACGGAGCAATATTTACAGAAACCTGGTCAATTGCATCCAATGAAATAGGCTGTGCAGAACCACCCGGCATAGCGTTGGAGCTTAGACCAAAGTTGTTGTTAAATGCAGCTCCGTCAATGGAGATTGTGTTCATACGACCGTCCCTACCGGCAAATGAAGTTCCGTTAGATTGCGGAGTCATACGGGTAAAGTCTGTAATACTTCTGCTGATAGAAGGGAGAGCAGCTATTTGTCTCTCGCTAATATTTAAAGAAGTACCGTTTTTATCAGAGTTGAGTATCGGATTTACGACTCCGGCAGAAACAACTACCTCGTTAAGTGCGATAGCCTCTTCCGACAACACAACATTATGAACGAAGTTCTCTCCCAAACGAAGATTACCGCCCTCAAATTTATTTGTACCAAAACCTAACAAGGTTACCTCAATTGAATAAGGTCCCCCAATACGCATGTTCTGGATTCTATAGTTACCGGCATTATCCGTAATTGAGTAATATTGGGTACCTGAAGGGGTATGAATTGCAACAACCGCCGCACCCACTACAGGAGAGCCACTGGACTCAGCTACTTTACCGCTCATAGATGACGTAGTAACCTGCGCATAAGATGCTATGGCTACCACTAAACTCATAACTGTTAAAGCAAATAGTTTAAATGTTTGTTTCATAAAATAGATTAATAAAATTAGATTAAAATTTCTGCCGCAAAAGTAGGCAATTTTATGCTACTTCACACATTTTTAGCTTATTTTTTTGTAAACTTTTTGTTAACTAAAAAAAACAAATTATCTTTGCGGCTAGAAAATAGTGGAAAGATTTGACTGCTTGCAACCACATTAAAAAATGCTAAAACGATCTTTTATGTATCGTGCCCATTATCGGGACATTGTTTATTCTATCAAAAGATTGGTTCTGTGCACAAGTCAAATTTACACTAAATAATTTTTATTTAGTTTAATTTATTTATTATGTCTTATTTATTTACATCGGAGTCGGTATCGGAAGGGCATCCCGATAAAGTTGCCGACCAGATTTCAGATGCCGTTTTGGACGAATTCCTCCGCCAGGATGCGGAGAGTAAAGTTGCCTGCGAAACCTTTGTGAGCACAGGTTTGGTTGTGATTGGAGGTGAGGTACGCTCGGAGGCTTATGTAGATATCCAGCAAATTGCCAGAAAAGTTATTAACAGAATAGGATACACCAAGGCTGAATATATGTTTGACGGGAACTCCTGCGGCATTTTATCTGCTTTGCACGAGCAGTCTCCCGATATTAATCGTGGAGTTGTTGTTGCGCAGAAAGACGAGCAGGGAGCGGGAGATCAGGGGATGATGTTCGGATATGCCTGCACAGATACCGCAGAATATATGCCTCTTCCCCTTTTATTATCGCATGTAGCCCTGCTGGAGCTTGCAAATATCCGAAAAAACACCACCCTTATGCCTTATCTGAGACCCGATGCAAAGTCTCAGTTTACAATTGAGTATAATGATGACGACCAGCCATTGCGGGTACACACCATTGTTATCTCTACCCAACACGACGAGTTTGATCATGATGCCGCCATGCAGCAACGGATTAAAAGCGATGTTAAAAACATCTTACTTCCAAGAATGCTGGAGAGATTGCCTGTTGAAACCCGAAAGTTATTTAGAGGTGATTCCATTCTGCATGTGAACCCAACCGGAAAGTTTGTAATTGGAGGGCCTCACGGAGATACCGGACTTACCGGCCGTAAAATTATTGTTGATACCTATGGCGGAAGAGGTGCCCACGGCGGCGGTGCTTTCTCCGGAAAAGATTCCAGCAAAGTAGACCGTTCGGCAGCTTATGCAGCCCGTTACATTGCCAAAAATCTTGTAGCCGCCGGGGTCGCAAAAGAGATTCTTGTGCAGCTCGCCTACGCCATTGGAGTTGCCAAACCGGTAAGTATTTTTGTAAACACCCGCGGCACGTCTCAGGTTAAGCTCCACGACGGAGAAATTGCTCAGAAGATAGGGGAACTTTTTGATCTCCGCCCTGCAAAAATCATCAGCAAGTTTGGCCTTACCAACCCTATTTTTGAGGAAACCGCCTCTTACGGCCACTTTGGCCGCGACCCATACACCAAGGAAATTGAAGTCATGGTAAACGGCCGGCCCGTAAAAAAAGAGGTTCAATTCTTTGGCTGGGAAAAACTAGATGCCGTAGAAACCGTCAAACAAGCATTCGAACTATAAAACAATGCTCTGCGGTTAAGAAGAAAAGCAGCAGTTTGGATACTTTTTAGCCATTTTTCCAATGGAGTTTGGTACCAAAGCCCAAACGATTATCCGTAAATTTGAGTTCAGTGAGTTCCAGAATCCATAAGTCTCCCCCTTTTAGAACCGCATAAGGAAAACGTTTCAGATAAAGAAGCCGGTGCTCGTTAAACAATGAGTTATCGGCTTTTTTTAGGATTGCTTTAAATTGAAGTCCCCGGATCATCCCAATTTTCTCCGTTTCAAGAGCAATGGTGCCGGCAACAACGGCTTGGGAAGAGTTATCGGGATGCAGATTTTCCAGAGCGAGTTTTATGTGCCGTGTGTGCGCATCGGAAGTAATGATAAAGGCGGGAATTTTTTCATCAAAGGCATAAAATGCACTGGCACACCAGATATCATGGCCCGTTGCCGCCGCAAAAGAGAGCAGATGATGCTCCCCTATAAATTCTATAATACGTTGTTCCATCCCGACAAATTTACGCAAATATCCATATCCGGCAAACTGTTGCCGCATCTTATTGGTAAAGGACATGCAGCAGCAACCGGTTTTGTTTTTTTATTCTTACATTTGCAATTGACTAAATAAGAATGGCGCATGATTGCCTTAATGGGGTTATGTGCAAAAATTTTAATTTGATAAAAGAGTGGTGCAGGCTACTGTGGAATTTATTTTTACCGCGTAGTTGTGCCGTATGTGGCAGGGAATTGCTTATTCATGAGCAGCATCTTTGTTTAGAGTGCTATGCGGGACTTCCCCTCACCTATTTCTGGAATGTAAAAGAGAATCCGGCAGAAGTTGTTTTCTGGGGGCGGACACAAGTGGAACGTGTTTATTCACTCTATTTTTATGTAAATGATTATCGAAAACCTATCCATTCACTTAAATATAAGGCAAATATAGGGATTGGAATCTATCTGGGGCAAATGCTTGGAAAAAAAATAGCTACAAATTACAATTTTGCAAAACACGGTAAATCAGAATCGAACAAAGTTTCATTTTGCAATTCAACCCCTATTGATTTTATTGTACCGGTTCCGCTTCATTTTCGAAAAAAATGGAAAAGGGGATACAATCAATCGGAAATTATAGCCAAAGGAATTTTAAAAGGGATTGCCGCAGAGTATTCTATTCCGCAAATTATTCCCAATCTCCTTAAACGATCCCATTTTACCCGCACCCAAACTCAGAAAGACAGGATTCACCGATGGCATAATGTAGCTGACGCATTTGAAATAAATCTGCGATGGCTCCGGAAAATACAGACAGAGAAAATACAAACAGAACATGGTAGCCATACCCCGCACATTCTCCTTATAGATGATGTACTTACCACCGGTGCTACGCTGGAGGCGTGCTGTAACATCCTACATAAACATATTAATTGCAAAATTAGTATTGCAACGCTGGCTTATGTGGAGTGAATGGCACTATTTATAACTACTCTCTATAGCAAGCCGCAGTTCGGTAATGGAGTTCATGGGTTTGATTTCTCCGTCTTTTACATAAGAGATAATGCCGGTTTCTTCGGAAACAACAATAACGGTGGCATCGGTTTCCTCGGAAAGGCCGGTGGCGGCACGATGGCGCATGCCGTAATGTGCCGGGATGTTTGGATTTTCGGAGATTGGAAGGGTACAACGGGCGGCGGTAATGCGGTTGCCGGCAATGACCATAGCTCCATCGTGCAGAGGGGAATTTTTAAAGAAAAGATTCTCTATAAGACGGCGGTTGATGTTGGCATCTATTCGATCGCCCGTCTCAATAACAAATTCCAGAGATGAGGTGTGCGCCAAAACAATAAGGGCACCGGTTTTTGTTTCACCCATTTTACGGCAGGCCTGGGTAAGTTCATCAAGCGATTCCAGAGGAATGCCGCCCCCACGGGTACCAAAAAAAGAATTTGCGAGCCGTCTACTCCCTTTACCGTTTAGATATCGAGACCCCAAATGGAGCAAAAAACGTCTGATTTCTTGTTGAAAAAGGATGATAAGAGCAATCACTCCCACTCCAAGAACCTGCCCCATGATAGATGATAACAGATTCATATTAAATGCCGTAACAACAATCCACGCAATATAAAGCAAAATAATTCCAAAGAAAATATTGATTGCCGCCGTTCCGCGTATCAGCTTGTATATCTGAAAAA
This sequence comes from Bacteroidales bacterium, assembly GCA_036639755.1. GTDB lineage: Bacteria > Bacteroidota > Bacteroidia > Bacteroidales > UBA932 > Egerieousia. The sequence continues at coordinate 20,573 of JAVWIB010000003.1, read as the reverse complement.
TAATAAGCCCGACAAGCAGAATATCTATAATATCTATAAGTTGGATGTTTATAAAGCCGAACATAGTAAGAATCTGTTTAATGTGCAATAAATTTACACAAAAGTACAAAACTGTTTAGATTTATCAATGAATTTGTTGGAGGGGATATTTTTTATTTTTCTGAAGACTCTTTTGGTTTCTTAATTACAAACTTTTCCTCCGTACCGTGCCAAAGTCGTTTAAGATTACTAAGATGTGTAAGCCAAATTGTTACGCCTGCTACAATGCTGAATATTTTTAAGGTAAGAGTCTCCTCAGGCGTAATCCAGAGGGCAAAAAGAGAGTTTATCAAAAACGGAAAACAGGTAACGGCGGTAATGACGCTCACCGATACGTAATGCGTTATAAACAGCATTGTAAAAAAGATAGCCGAGCAGATAAGGACACAGAACGGATGGATTGCCAAAAGAACTCCGCACATGGTTGCCACCCCTTTACCTCCTCTGAAATTGTGATAAATCGGGAAAATATGTCCGAGAATAGCAGAAAGCCCGAATACAATCTGGGTTCCTACAAAGCTATTTGTTTCTTGACGGAACGGAAGAAAGAAGACGAGACTTACCGCAGCCACCCCTTTAAGAATATCGAAACCCAGCACCAGCAATCCCATTTTCCATCCAAGTACCCGCTGCGTATTGTTTGCGCCCGGATTTTTGCTGCCAAACTCCCGCACATCTATCCCATAGATGAGTTTGCCCAGAATAATAGAACTGGAAACCGACCCTATAAGATATGCCAGAATAATGAATAAGATATACAGGGTAATGCCTACAGGTAAAGTCATAAAAATAAAATTGCATGCGAATGTACTCTTTTTTCTAACTTTGCGCAATACTACAGAGTTTTTACGGAAAAATAAATGGAAAATTACAATAAAATAGAGCAGAAACTTGGTTTTGAGAAGATACGGGAGAGTGTTGCTCTTAGATGCTCAACAAATTATGCAAAAGAAAGGGTTGGGGCGGAAAAAATCTCGGTTCATGCCGCTACCATAGAAAAAAGACTCATCCTCACCGATGAAATGAGGCTCATCTGCATGTTTGAGAGTAGTTTTCCCTCCAACGGTTTTATAGATAGCATTGATTATCTGAAACCGCTGGAGATTGAATACACATCACTAAGTCTGGAAAATCTGAATAAACTGTATACTTTTCTGGAAAATCTAAAAGGGATTCTTGCCTTTTTTAAAGGATGCAAAGAGGGTCGTTATGAAAATCTGCGCAGCATGGCGGAGCCGGTGATGTTTTTTCCGGAGATTACCCGCCGGCTGGATCTGATTCTGGATAAATACGGAGAAATACGGGATCATGCATCGGATGAACTATATCAGATACGAAAAAGTTTACGAGAGAAAGAAAATTCCATCTCCCGAAAGATTCAATCTATTCTAAAAAGAGCTCAGGAAGAGGGAGTTGCAGAGGATGATGCTACAATCTCCGTAAGGGACGGACGAATTCTTATTCCGGTAAATGCAGGAAATAAGAGAAAACTTCCGGGCTTTATTTACGATGAATCTGCCTCCGGAAAAACAGTTTTTATTGAACCCATAGAGGTGGTGGAGCTGAACAATCAGGTAAAAGAGCTCTATTTTGCACAACAGCGTGAGATTGCCCGTATCTTATTGGAATTCACCGATTTTTTACGTCCTTATTTACAAGATTTAATAAACGGAGCCCGATTTATAGGAGAAATTGATTTTATACGAGCCAAAGCATTGGTCGCCATGCAGATGGAGGCAGGAAAGCCCATATTATCGCATGAAAATGAATTTAAGTTGGTTAAAGGGCGCCATCCCATTCTGGAGGCAACTCTTAAAAAAGAGAAAAAAGAGATTGTGCCGCTTTCCCTTACGTTAAATCCCGATAAACATATTCTGGTAATATCGGGGCCAAATGCCGGAGGAAAATCGGTCTGCCTAAAGACGGTGGGGATGTTGCAATACATGTTCCAGTGGGGGATGTTGATTCCCGCATCGGAGGTATCTGAATTTAGAATTTTTGAAGAGATCTTTATTGATATTGGAGATGAACAATCTATTGAAAATGACCTGAGCACCTATAGCTCTCATCTTACTAACATGAAAAATCTGCTGCTAAAGGCAAACAAGATGAGTCTGGTGCTGATTGATGAGTTTGGAACCGGAACCGAACCTACTGCCGGCGGGGCCATTGCTGAGACTATTTTATCTGAAATGGAATTGCGCGGTATTTTTGGAGTTATTACCACTCACTATACCAACTTAAAATATTACGCCAATAACAGCAAGGGAACCATAAACGGAGCCATGATGTTTGATGTGGCTAAGATTCAGCCCCTTTATAAACTGGAGGTTGGGCTGCCGGGCAATTCGTTTGCCTTTGAACTGGCCCGTAAGATTGGCTTGCCTGAGAATATTATTAAGCAGGCAGAGGAGCGGGCGGGTACAAATTTTGTGGATCTGGAGCGGCAACTGCGGAAAATTTCCCGCAACCGGCGCGCACTGGACGAGAAGCTGGCCAGAATTAAAAACACCGATAAAACGCTGGAGAATATTACCGAAAAGTATCAAAAAGAGCTCACCGATATTCAGGCAGTTAAGAAACAGATTTTACAGGATGCAAAAAAAGAGGCAGAACAAATTATAAATCAGGCAAATAAAAGAGTTGAAGCCACCATAAAGGCCATTAAGGAATCACAGGCAGAGAAGGAACGTACTAAAGTGATCCGCAAGGAGTTGGAAGATTTTAACCAGCAACTCAAGCAAGATCAGCAAAGCGAGCAGGATAAAAAAATTGCCGATAAAATGGCACAGCTTCTGGAACGTAAAAAACGAAAAGAGGAGCGCAAGCAGCGGGAAACAGAACGGGAGACCGGAAAAGAGAACCACTCCGGAGCAGCAGAAGAAAGGGGACTCGGCTCAGGCAATATGGAGAGTAGAGGGCTAGATGAGAATAAAAAGCCGGAAAATACCGGAAATCAAAATGCCGCAAAGCAACAGGATAAACCTCTGCAACCGGGAGATAAAGTGCGCCTGAAAGAGCGAGATCTTATTGGGGAGGTGATGCAAATGGGGGGCAATTGGATTAATATCTCCATTGGGAGCATTATAAGCAAAGTTACCAAAGATAGCGTGGTGAAAATTTCCAACAAAGAGTTTACAGAGGTGGCAAAAAGCCAGCCCAAACAAATGAGCAATCACTCGGCCGGATTATCGGAGAGAAAACTGAACTTTAAACCCAGCATTGATATAAGAGGGGAGAGATTAAACGAGGCGATGGAGATTGTGAGCCGGTTTATTGATGATGCCTTAATGGTTGGAATGGACGAGGTAAAAATCCTGCACGGCAAAGGAAACGGTGTGCTGAAAGAGGAGATCCGCAAATATTTGCGGACGGTACCGGGGGTGGAATCGTGCAAGGATGAGGACATTCAGTATGGGGGCTCCGGGATTACCATTGTAAAATTAGACGCATAATAAATAACACTAAAACTAGAACAAAGAGAACTTAAAATTTATAAATATACGTATGAAAAAAATACTTACAGCGGCAGGATGTTTTATGGCTGTTGCTACATTACTGACAATTTCGTGCAAACCGGCCGGAGAAAAACCGGAAAATGTGGCGACCGATTTTCTGACTGCTTATCTGGCAGCAGATTTTAACAAAGCGGCGGGGTTTTGCACCAATCAATTATCGGGAGAGCTAAAGGAAGCCGTTAAAGAAATTGAGAATCTTGATGAGCCTCTGAAAAAACAAATTCAAGCAAGCACAGCAACATTTGCTCCGCAGATTGATAAAATTGAAAAACTTGGAAAAGGAGACACCCTTATTATAAACTATTCGGTTGTGAGTAAGGACATAGATAGCACCTCTAACATTGTAGCAGATGTTATTAAAAGTTCTCTCATGATTGTGAGAGTTGACGCGGCAGGCTGGAAGGTCTTAAAGCTTAATAAGTAATTGCAAGTGAGAGATTCTTTCTCTTGTGTAGCCCAAGATTATAAATCTCTTGCTTTTACTTTTAATATTTTTCCATGTTTCGACATTACAAGTTCCTTGTCCTCACGTTTTGCTTTATCCATTAAACGTTTCTGAGCCAGATGTATACCTTTTAGAATAACATCTTCCATTAATTTAATTTCGTGTTCACTCATACTTTTTTAATTTTTGCTAAAATTGCTGCTTTCGCAATATCCGCCCCCTTTATTTTTTCTCCGGAGGCTATCTTTTTTATTCCAACTTCCGTATTATCGCATATAAGCCAGTAATCACAAATTGGTATATAAATATTAAATAAATTCTTTATCCCACTATTGTATCTTCTATAAATCACATCAACGGGAATATTGTGGCCACCATCCATAACCCTCATGGCTACACGCTCTACCGCATGTTCAGGCGAATTTAATAAAAAGTAGAGCAAAGTTACAAAATATCCTTTCTCTTGCGCTATTTTTATTAATTTTTCAAACGAACGAACAGCCAGAGTTGTTTCAAATGCAAAATCAACGCCACTATTCATTAAGTTATTAATCCTACCAAGCATAAGTCGCCCGGCCTCTATTGCCACGCTTTCGGGATTAAACGGAGACAACCCCTTTGCTATTTCATCTGCATTGACAAATTCCCTGCAGTGAAGCATTTCCGGCAATATAGTGTATGAAGCGGTAGTCTTTCCGGCCCCATTACAACCTGCTATAATGTACATTTTTGGCATGCACAAAATTAGCAATTGTTTTTAGGAAAACAAAAAAGCTACTCAGATGTTTTAAGTTTAGTAGAAATTTTATTATAAAAATATTACAAATATATTACAAAAATGTTACATAGAGAAAAAAATATAGAGCTCCTCAATAATGCGGTAGCTCTGGAAATCGAGACAGTTTTACAATATCTTTATTTTCATTTTCACTTTAAAGATAAAGGATACAGTTATTTAGCCAAACTCTTTAAAATGATTTCCATTAAAGAGACGGAGAAACCAAAATGGATTAGGCAATCAGGATATACAGTAACATTCCACAAACATACCCTATAAATACTTTTAGCGTGATATGCTTGAAGTACCACCCAAAACCTATATTTTCTGCGCCCATCGCTACAACTCCGGATACAGATCCTATGATAAGCAAGCTACCTCCGGTACCGGTACAATAGGCAAGAAGTTCCCAGAATACGCCGTCCTGCATAAACTGGGCGGCATATGTTCCTGCCTGTACCAAAGCCGGATCGGCTAATGGATACATACCCATTGCGGCAGCAACCAGAGGAACGTTATCCACAATAGCCGATAATATCCCTATCACTCCGGTTATCAGGTATGTATTATGAATCTTTGCATCCAGATAATCTGCCGCCATCGTAAGGAGCCCTGCCTCTGATAGTGCCCCCACAGCCATCAGAATACCAAAAAAGAAGAAAATAGTTGGTAAATCTATCTTCTTAAGCACCTTGGCTATCCGAAGTTGCTCTCCCTCCATAATATTACTATGTTTATCATAAATAATTTCCGTAAGAAGCCACAGCAATCCCAGTACGGCAATCACACCCATAAAGGGGGGTAGTCCGGTAACAGCCCTGAACATCGGCACAGATACAAGCCCTCCTACCCCTATAATCCCTATCATCATTTTGTCAAGTCTTGTGACATTAGGGTACAAACTCTCTCCCACATCCAGATCATCTGCATAAGAGCATGAACAAACAGGCCCTTTAACACAAGAAGAGATAAGAACAACGGGGATCATAACAGATACCAGACTTGGTAAAATAAGATGAGGAATTAGGGCACCGGATGTTACGTTTCCATTTACCCACAACATAATTGTCGTTACATCCCCAATAGGAGACCAGACACCACCGCCGTTGGCGGCAACAACAATAGCCGAGGCAAACCACATTTTATCCGTTTTATCTTCTAGCAATTTAGATGTAATTGCTATCATAATAATGGTAGAGGTCATATTATCCAGTACGGCAGACATAAAAAATGTAATAATAGTAATAATCCACAGCAAACTTCGCTTCCGCTGCGCCTTTATAATATGAGATACCAGAGCAAATCCTCCATGAAGGTCCACAAGCTCAACAATTGTCATTGCTCCAAGCAAAAAGGCAATCACTTCACATACCTCCCCCATCTGAGAAGCAATCTGATACTCAATTTCTTCAGGAGCAATAACTCCGTAAAGAGTCCAGATAATCACCGCCATCAATAATGCTATTGCAGCTTTATTTACTTTTAGAACGTGCTCCAACGCTATTGCAAGATAACCCACCAGAAACACAAAAACCATCGCTTCCATCAACTAACAAATTAAAAAGTTCTTTCCAATTATTTTTATGGATAGCAAAGGTATAATTTTTTTTACCTTTGTGGCACGAATAAAATAGATGAATTACTACGATAACCACATACACAGCAATTATTCTCCCGATAGCAAAATGAAAATGGAGGACATTGTGCGGACAGCTGCAGAACGGAATCTTGCAGGAGTTGTATTTACAGACCATTACGATATTGATGCCCCTAGCAGAGAAAATGAATTTATTTTTGATCCCGCTACGCAGCAAGAAGAAATAGACACATTGTGTAATTCCGGCAATATTCAGATATTAAAAGGAATCGAGGTGGGCCTTCAGCCGGATAGTCTCAATAAGATAAGAGAGTTTACAGCACAATATTCCTTTGATACGGTTATTGCCTCCATCCATTTTATTGATAAATTAGATCCTTATTACGGCACTTACTATACCGATAAAAATTACAAAGAGGCCTACGGACGCGTTTTTGAAGTGATGTATCAGACCGCTGTAGAATACAAAGATTTTGATATTCTGGGACATTTCGATTACATAGCCCGCTATGCCCCCTATAAAAATAGTGAACGGAATATTACATTGGCTGAGTTTGGAGATTATCTGGAACCATTACTAAAGTTCCTGGCTCAAAACGGAAAGACATTTGAGGTAAATACAAAAACGTATAAAGAAAATATGGGGCATACTCCTCTGCTGGATCTTGCTATCTTAAAAAGATTCCGAGAGCTTGGCGGCGAGGCCATAAGCCTTGGTTCCGATGCACATGATTTAACAAGAATCGGAGACAATTTTGAAGTGTTCGGCACAATCATTAAAAATTGCGGCTTCCGGTATCTTGTGTATTATAAGAACCGAGTGCCGCACTTCTATAATTTATAATAAAATGATTCCGGTTACTTTTTTTCTTCTTTTTTATAATACAAGCCGTCTTTGCCCTTTTTATACTCTTTGCCTTTGCCTATCATTTTTAGATATGCTATGTATTGCTGCTCGGTGAAAACAAGTTTTAATGCGGCCAGGCTTTTGTCGGTCCATTTGTCACGTACAATCTGATAACTCCGTCCGTCTTGCATTCCGCTCTTTTTCATGTCTTCAAATTCCTGCATCACTCCGGCAAAATTAGACTGGAAGATGGAATCTGCATAAAACACCTGGGAGGAGTTGAGTTTTAACTCTCTTTCAAGTCTTTCGGCTTCAAGTGCAGCATATTCCTGCGGTGATTTTTCCTTTGGCGGTTCTTGCGCAGAAACTGCATGAAAGCAGCCTAAAGCTACAAGTGTTAAAAAATAGGTCTTAACTCTTTTCATAACCTTTATTTCTTTTGTAGTTAAAATTTGTATATTTGTATCGAAACCGCTAAGTTAAACAAAAAAATAATTTATCATAATGAATTTAATTTCAAAAACATTTCTAGTTGCAGCAACAACACTTCTGTCTTTTAATATATCAGAAGCCTGCACAAACATTTTAGTTACCAAGGGTGCCAGTAAAGACGGTTCCGTAATGGTAACATATTCTGCCGACTCGCACACTTTATACGGTGAGCTCTATCACACTGCGGCCAACATGTTTCCCAAAGGAAGCAAACTGCAAATTGTAGAATGGGATACGGGAAAATATATGGGAGAAATTTCTCAGATTGAGAAAACCTACTCTACCATGGGAAATATGAACGAGCATCAGCTCATGATTACCGAAACCACCTTTGGTGGAAGAGGTGAACTTGTTGATACAACAGGCCTTATGGACTACGGATCTCTTATTTACATTACCCTCCAAAGGGCAAAAACAGCCCGCGAAGCCATTAAAACCATCGGGGATCTTATTGCGGAATACGGGTACGGTTCCTCCGGCGAATCTTTTTCAATTGCAGATAAAGATGAGGTCTGGATTATGGAAATCATAGGAAAAGGAACAAAATTAAATAAGAAAGGGGCGAATATAAATAAAGGGGCGAATTGGGTGGCTGTCAGGATTCCCGACGGTTATGTCTCAGCTCACGCCAACCAAGCCAGAATTACTACATTTGCTCTGAATGATCCCCAGAATTGCATTTATGAGAAAAATGTAATCAATTTTGCCAGAGAAGCGGGATTGTATAATGGTCTAGATACCGAATTTAGTTTCTGCGACACCTATGCTCCAGCAGATTTTAGTGCCCTAAGAGGTTGTGAAGCCAGGGTTTGGAGTGTATTTAATATTTTAGGCAAAGGGCAGATTGGAGACAAACCGGCTATGGCCTATGTAGATTATGCAAAAGGGGAAAATCTTACCAACAAAATGCCGTTGTATATTAAGCCGGCAGAAAAAGTTGGAGTAAAAGAGGTAGCGGATGTTATGAGAGACCATTATGAGAATACGCCTCTGGATATGAGAAAGGATATTGGTGCCGGTGGATTTGAACTGCCGTACAGATGGCGTCCTATGAGTTTTGATGTTGACGGAAAAACCTATACCAACGAGCGCGCCATTGCAACACAACAGACCGGCTTCTGGTTGCTCGGACAAGCACGCAGCTGGCTTCCCGATGAAATTGGGGGTATTATCTGGTTTGGAGTAGATGATGCCGCTACATCATGTCTTACCCCTGTTTATTCAAGCGGCTTAAGAGCCCCTCAGTGTTTTGCAGTTGGGAATGGAAATATGACAACATACTCTCCTACAGCAGCTTTCTGGTTGTTCAACAGGGTTGCTCAATATGCTTATTTACGATACAATATTCTTGCTCCCGAGGTGCAGAAAGCTGCGGCAGATCATGAGCTTGGAGCATTGCAGATTATCCCTACCGTAGACGAAGAGGCCTTAAGGCTTTCAAAAGAGAAACCGGGTGAGGTAAAAGAGTATCTTACCAGATGGTCGGAGAAGTTTGCCGACAGAATGTTCAAAAAATGGAAAGAACTGGACGAGTTCCTGCTTGTAAAATACATAGACGGAAATGTTAAAAAGCAGAATCCCGATGGTTCCTTTAAAGACAACGGCAACGGACGCAATATTCCGGCAAGTCCTTCACAACCCGGGTATAGTGAGCATTGGAAGAGGAGCGTAGTTAAGGATGCAGGAGAGAAACTACTCGTAAAATAAACAAGTTGTCTATAACTTCGTGACAGGATAAGAGGAATTACTACTTTTAGTTTTTGAATTTTATTCGTTCAAAGATAGTATACCGGTTGTATTTCCGGAAATTTGGAGGCCTTGGGCAAGATGATCTATGTCCAGGGCTTCGTTTTTCGAATCTACCGAGATTACTTTACCGTTGTGGTGAAATTGAATCCCCTCAAATGTGGTGTGGCCTACAACAATACGGGCTACACCATATTGTTTTAGAATGGCAGCAAGCTCCGGTTCGGTTATGGGGTTGTATTCTGGTTTGGAACTCACAAGCCCTCTGTACCATAGCGGGCCGTCGGAGCCAAAAAGAAATTGCACCATGGCCAAGGTATCTTCCGAATGACGGAAATCATTCGTACCGGGTGCAACCGGGGCAGCAGAAGAACCAATAGCAGCAGTGCCGGCTGCCCCGGAGCTCTTCTCATGAGTAGCAGCAGTGCCGGCTGCAGCCGTTGCGCCGGCGTAGAGACTCTTAGGAGTATCCAGGTATTTTCCAATTAATCGGTTGGCTCGTTCTATGGAGATGCCGCTTTTTGCAAAGGCCGAGCTGATACCACCGTGCACAAACAGCGTATTACCTATAATTTCGATTGATTTCTTACTCCGCAACCAGTTCCCCAGCAGAGTTTGCGCCGAGAAAAATTGCTGATATGGCATCTTTAGTGTGTCCTGCAACTTTTTATATTTGCTTTTTATATATCGCAAATCTCCTTTGAGCACCATGTTATCATGATTGCCCAGCAGATAGCTTACGGTACCACCCACGGCAGAAGCTTGCTCCTCCAGAGTATAAATAAGCCACAAAATAGCCAGCACATCATTGCCCCTGTCAAACGTATCTCCAATAATTACCAGCTTGCTTTTACCGTAGTTCCATTCTAAATTCTCATTTATTACGCCCCCTTTTTTAAGAATGGCAATAAAATTTTTAAAGTTTCCATGAGAATCCGATATGGTAAAAATCTTTTCACCGGATGCAAGCGGAGAGTGCTGCACCAGTGATTCATTTGGTCCGGCTGCTGTTTTAAAACGGTTGGCATCTCGTTTATTTTGTGCGACAGCAAGTTGCCCAACCTCCTTTTTATTTCCTCTCAAAGAGGCGTTTTTTACCGTAAAGCTCCAGTGTCCTTTATCATCCGCCACTTTAAAATCGCCCAGTACCGCAAGATTGGAATACACGGTATCTAACAATGTATGCGGCGTTTTGCGTGAGCTAAAGCCCTCACAGGCAATCATCCGGACGGAATTATCGGGATTCAGAAAAAGATACGGGCCGTCTTTGTATATTTTCTGGTGTTTTGCCAAGCTTGCGGCAGATTGCGCCCATATTGCTACCGGAAAAATTCCCGGCAAAATTATTGGAGATAGAAAACATAAGACTACGACGAGACTTAAGGATCGCATTTTACAGATACTCTTCATGACGGTTTGTTTTTGAGAAAAGAGAGGCCATCCTTCTGGACGGCCACTCCGGTACAAATTTACTATTTACACTTAACTTAAAAAATATTTATGATTACCATTCCGGATTTTGCTGGATAGCATCATTTGCGTTTATCTCATATTTAGGAATAGGGAGAACGCATCTGTAATTATTCCAATCGATTGTTTTTGCATAATCGGGAAGAACGGCACTGTGGCTACTTCCAACACGTTTAATAGGAAGGCCGTTTCTTAGCAAATCAAATGCACGATGTCCTTCTCCAAATAGTTCTTTTCGTCTCTCTTCCAATACCTGAGTAAGAGTTACGGTACCTTTTACGGTGTTTGCAGGATTGGCTCTCTCTACAATCTCTTTAAGGTATTTAACGGCTTTTGCATTGTCGCTGGTTTTAACAGCAGCTTCCGCAGCATTCAGATAGGCCTCCGATAATCTGAGCAAAATAACATTCGAGCTTCTTATATCATCATCTACCGTGTTGGCACATTTTAGTATATAACAATTGTATTTTTTATTTTTAGGCTTTTTTGTTCCTTTGGTCGTTACAAGATTCCTAACATCATTTTTATCTTTTGTTAAGATATCGCTGAATGATTTTGTAAGAATAATATCATCATAACCTTTATCCCAAAGAAGAAAAGGAAGTCCGTCATTACCGGCATTATCAGTAACTAAATTGGCTATCTCAAATAAAGATTCGGAATTGTATTTTTTCATCCAACCGCTAAAATAGTCTTTGTTGGATAAAAGAGAGTATCCTGCTTTCTCTGCTCCGGAAATACATTCTTCGGCCTCTTTAAGTGCTTTGTCGTTTTCACCTTTGTAAAGATAGACTCTGCTGAGTAATAATTTTGCTCCCCATTTGGTAATTTTAGCGTCTGATTTTTTATCTGATAAAAGAGTAGCTGCTTCTATAAGGTCAGGGATAATTAATTGGTCATAGCACTCTGCTACGGTATTTCTTTTAATTTTTTCTTTATAATCCAACGGTTTTTTTACAATGGCTGCACCAAAAGAGGCTCCGTTATCTTTTGCATAAGGATAGCCATATACTTTGGTAACATCAAAATGTGCCATTGCTCTAAAATACAGTGCTTGCCCTTTTACTGCATTGAGCCTGCTTTTTTCTCCCTCCAGAACCGGAATATGATCAAGCGATGCCAGAATAGTATTGGCAAGATTTATAACAATATAGGGTTGCTCCCATAACGAACGGGGAGCATTCTCTGCAGTATAGGCATATCTGTAGAAAGATGCACAACGCTTGGTATCACTGTTCGATTGCATATCATCACCTACAACATCTCCATAATAAGACATTCTGGCACCGTAGTATTCATAATCCTGAAGCGCACTGTATATCCCTATAATACCGGCTTCCGCATCGGATAACTCTTCTATTGCAAGATCCGTATCTATTTTGTTTTCCGGCTGTAAATCCAACCAGTCGTTTCCACAAGCCGATAGCATAAATCCTACTAACGGCAACACAAATAATTTATATATATATTTCATAAGTATGTGAATTAAAAATTAATGTCTAAACCAAATGTTAATGTTCTCAAAGGGGGAGTATTATAACCAACCGATCCGTTTACAGGAACTTCGGGATCATATTCGTTAAAGGCAGCCCACGTAAGCATATTATAAGCAGAGAAATAAACTCTGACTTTATTAATACTTATCTTTTCCGTCCATGTTTTTGGCATTGTAAGGCCCAATGTAAAATTCTTGACTCTTAAATGGTTGGTGCTATGCAATCTTCTGCTGTTTGCCGGAGAAGACATTTTTGAGGTATTGTTATAAATCCATGCTTCGTACGTAGTTATATCACCCGGTTTTTTCCAGCTGTCTCTGTAATATAACGGAATCTGATTTTTTGCACCGTCACCGGATCCCGAAGTCTGCGATTTCTGAGCAGCATTATCATAAGAATAACCGCCTAGAGTTGATGAGAGAGTAAAACTAAGATCAATAAATCTATATCTGAATGTATTGGTCAGCCCCATAGATACCGTAGGAAACGGAGACTTATCGGCAATCGGTTTGGCTCCGTCTTCTCCCGAGGTCTCTTCTGTAATCTCTTTGTTGTAGTTTCCGTTTGCATCAATATCATTTTTATAATATTGAGCTTTCCCGGTTTGCGGATTAATACCTGCAAATTCAATCATATAATAGGTATAATAAGGAAGACCTACTCTTCGAATGCTGCTACCGCTTACTATCTCATCTTGTATTCCATCCAGAACCAAGATCTTATTTTTATTATGTCCCAGATTAAAAGAGGTAGTCCACGAGAAATTCTTCCTATCAAAATTGGTGGAGTTAATGGTTAATTCCACACCGTTGTTCCTCACTTTACCAATATTTGTCATATAACTATTGAACCCCGATATAAGCGAGATAGGCATATCCATCAACAGATTTTTGGTTGTTCTACTATAATATTCAAAAGTAACGTTTACCGCATTTTTGATATTTACATCTATACCCACATTGGTTGTATAGTTATTTTCCCATAATAAATCTTTTTGTGCAATGGACGAACCGGCAATTCCAATCTCATTATTATAAGAAGGAGTAAGACTCGTCAAGTTCATATAAGCATAATAACTAGATGGAAGAGTTCCGTTTACGCCATAAGAAACTCTTAATTTGGCATCTGGAAAAATATCTTTCAGACCATTAAAGAATCCCTCTTCGGAGAATCTCCATGCTCCCGATACAGACCAGAAACTTCCCCAGCGACTATCTCTGTGCAGTCTTGAACTGCCATCCAGACGATAACTTGCACCCAGATAGTATCTGTTATTCCAATCATAATTTATTTTTGAGACATAAGACACCAATCTGTTTCCGCTTCCGTTCCCTCCAATAGACTTAGGAACAGCTCCATTCCCAATTGCATTGTAATTAGGGTTTGCAAAATTAGCCTGATTTCCCGATAAATAATCTGTTTTATAATCAGAAATCTCATAAGCAATAAGAGCATCCAGGTGGTGATTCTCCCCAAGTGTTTTCACATAGTTCAAATTGGTAGACCAAACCATCTGGTTATAATCATAATACGATTTACTTGCACTTCCGTTGCTTGCAGCACCACTGGATGTTCTTGGATCCGACCAGCTTTTAGCTTTTGAAACGGTAAAATCATAACTAAATGTACTTTTTAATTTTAAGTCTTTATAGAACTGTATTTGTGCATAAGCCGTATTAAAGACTCTGGTAACACGTTGCTTATCATAATCATGATCCAAAGAAGCTTTTGGATTCCTGTTTCCGTTTGATTGTAAATCTTCATTATAGGTACCATCCTCGTTATAAACAGCATCCGAAGGGGTAAGTTTATGTTTGGAAGAATACAAAGGAGACATATACTCCATACCGTCCGATCCTATATTCTGGTTCATATCGGAGAATAAAATGTTGGCACCCAATTGCAGCCATTTGGCAGCATCGTATTTCACATTTACTCTACCGGTAAGCCTGCTCAAACCTTGTTGATACTGCACACCCTGCTGGTCTGTATAGCTGAATGAAGAATAATATGTAAATTTATCTGCACCGCCGGATACCGAAAATTCGTAATTTTGATGAAATCCGTTTCTTAACAAGACATCTTCCCAATCTACCCATCCGCACCAAGGCTTTGCAGCAACCTTATCTATATTTGCATCGGCATAAGCAATTGCTTCAGCCTCTGTTCCGGGAGTTTTTGAATCGTATAGAATCTTTCTCTTCATTGCATCATAAATAAACTCCCTCCTTTCATCTCCCTGCATAGCAGGTCTGTATCTATAGGCAAAATCACTTACACCCCAGTCGCTTTTAAAATTAAACTGAGCTTTCCCTTTTTTACCCGATTTGGTAGTAATGAGGATAACGCCATTGGCAGCTCTGGAACCGTAGAGAGAGGCTGCAGCAGCATCTTTAATAACAGTAACATTCTCAATATCACTAGGATTAATAGTAGCCATCATATCTGTTCCGGAATCGCTTCCGCTATTATTTATGTCTCCCGATATTACAGGGACACCGTCTATTACATAGAGCGGAGCATTGGAGGCATTAAAAGAACCCATACCTCTGATACGGATTGTAGGAGCCGCACCGGGTTGCCCGGAAGAACCTGTTACGGATACGCCCGGAGCGTTTGCCTGCAACATGGCCGAAACGGAAACTGCCGGCACATCTTTCATCCCCTCGGTTTTAATGGTAGACGCAGAACCCGCATAAGCAGATTTCTTAAAACTACCGTAACCGGTAATAATGACATCTTCCAATACTACGGCATCTTCTTCCAATGTAATGGTAAGATTTTTACTTGTTGCAACACGCACGGTTTGAGGTTTCATCCCAATATAATCAAAAATAATATCTGATTCCGCAGCGACATTCTCCAACGTAAACAAACCGTTACTATCTGAATAAGCCCCTTTCTGAGTTCCTTTTACATAGACATATACGCCACTTAGCGGCATATTTGTATTGTCCTTTACGCTACCCCCTATGATTAGTCCATTCTTTTGCTGCACCTTATCTTTGGTTAAGGTAATAAGACCGTTATCGGAGACGGCATAAGTTACCGCACCATCAAACATAGCATTCAGTAATTCCTGAAATGTAACATCTTTTACATCTACATTCCTTACCATATTTACATTAATGCTTTTTTCGTCATAGAAAAACCGGATATGATTATTTTTTTCTACTTGTTCCAACACCCTTTTGATACTGGTGTTGCTCTCTTTCACAGAGAACTTCATTTTACTTACATCTTGAGCAAATAGTCCTATACTAAGGGCTATAAAGCAGACAACAGTAACTAAGCGTTTTAGCGTTCCGCCCGATAAGAATTTCATGGTTATTATAGTTTTAATTAATAATTTGGTTATCGTTTCTTCTTTTTATATTTGATAAATACTGCGTTATTGTTTATCTCGTACGTTATAGGAGAAGCCAGTGCCATATTTTGCAAAATTTCATTTAAGGATTCTCCTTTAAATACTCCGGTATACCGACATTTTCCCCTTAGCTCCGGAGCAACTACAATTTTTACATTGTATTTACGCTCTATCTTTTTTACAAACAACTCTATATCGTCACGGTTAGCCACAAAATAGTTATTAGTCCATCCGTGTTCCTTATTAAACCCGCGTACCGTAGATTCCTTTGTGATTTTATCAAAGACGTAAGAATCGTCGGGATTCAAAATCACCGCCTCCCTAATAACTTTATTGTATACTTTAACTTTCCCTTTGTACAGAGATGCCGTTACGGTATTATCCACGTCATAGGCAGATACATTGAATGTGGTCCCCAGCACCTCAAGATTAATATCCGATGTTTTTACAATAAATCGCTTATCATTTTTCTTCACCTTAAAGTATCCTTCACCATTTAAGGAGAGCTGGCGGTTTTCGTGTCCGAACAGTTTGGAAAACTTAAGAACCGAGCCGCTGTTTAATTTAACAGAAGAGCCGTCGGGAAGATGAATAGAGACAGATTCCCCCATAGGTACTTTTATCTCGGTAAATTGCGCCCCCGCACTCTTTACCCATTTTGCCTTTTCATCCTGCCTGCCCCAATAAAAAATGGAAAGTCCAATGACTATGACCGCTGCAACTTTTGCCCCCCAGGTAAAGATGGGCTTTAGCTTCACCGATAATTTTACCGGCTTGGAGATCTTTACAGTTCCCCCCTCCTCCGCAAGAAGATCCACGGCCACATTCATGTTTTTAAGTTGGGCAAATGTCTTTTTATGATCGGGACTTTGCTCAATCCAGCTCATGATCTCTTTCTGTTCACTGGCAGAAGATTGGCCGGCAATAAATCGGATTAATTTTTCTTGTTCCATTTGATTATATAACGACACAGTAAAAAATATCCCTAGTGGGATTTTTAATTTTTTATTATTTTTATTTGATCTCAGATGTTTATAATAAGGTACAGCAAGGTATAATAGCCCCCCATCTCCTTTCTTAACAAACTGAATGCCTTAGAAATATGATATTCTACCGTTTTTACGGAAATCGATAACTCTTCCGCAATTTCTTTGTATTTAAGATCGTTGAATTTATTCATTACAAATACATCTCTGGTTTGTCGGGGGAGTTTTTGCAAGGCTGTATTGAGTGCCTCTTTTATTTGATTGTTTGTGATAATATGAATTGAATTATCTTCCAGTGCATATTGATTGGTCAATAACGAATTATACTCCTCCGTAATAAAGCTCGCATGCTTTAACTCTACCAGCTTATGTTTAATATAATCCAGGCATTTATTTCTTAAAATAGTATATAATAATGCCCCTATATTTTCACAGGAAGAGATATCCACCCCGCTTTCCCATATTTTAAGGATTGTATCCTGAATAAGATCTTCTGCTGTCTCCCCATCACGCACATACGATATTGCAAATGTCCGTAATCTGGCATACCATTGCTCCTTTAATCTGGCAAATTCCTGCTCGTGTGAATATTGTTCATCCATTACTCCATCTCCTTTAAGTCAAGTATTCCGCTGCGGTTAAGGGTAATACGGTATCGTTTAAGGTAGCTGCCGTCGTTGCAGCTGAACTGAAATACAAAATTTATATAATAAACCTTATCTACAAGCAACTCGGAAACCGTTTCGTTTTCTATAATAAAATAAGGTAATTGAGGGTTACCCATCTTTTTTACATAATCTGAAAGGTTAAAAAATAAAATCTCATTAATCCCCTCTATGCTATAATCGGAGGTGGCACTGAGACACGCCCTGTCTATCTTTACCAAGTTCCTATAAAACAGCACGTTCTCCCGGCTGATCGTATTTTCCATATCCAGTGTATGGGAGCGGCCCCTGGCAGCATTTATTGCGTGGGGGATCTGGGACTGCGGAACAATATCAAATCCCTCCTTGCTCTCGCCTATGACTCTATCTTTTACCGCCAGTTTTATCTTATTATCAAAATATTTTAGTTTGCGGTTAGACGCAAAAGCATAACGGACCAACTCCTTAATTCTATCTTTAAGCATATAACTGATTACAAGGGCAATAAAAAACGGCATGGTAAAATTCCCATATTTCTGCTGAAACGAAAACGAGATGACCGTAGCAAAAATCATAGACAATCCTGCCGCAAGGCTATAATAAACCTGCTCCGCCATAACTCCGTCTTTACGTTTATCCACCTTTAGGAACAAATCGCTTTCTATGTATTTTTTAAGGACACTCCAACGATAAACCGTCTTGCTGTTTCCCCACTTATCCCCTCTATGAAGCACTCTGTAACCCCGTTCCTCTTTGTATTGCTCAATTTGAACCAACGGCCGAACACCATCTCCCGTAAAATTATAACTTTTATAAAAATACAGTTCCGCCAGATTAATAATAAACTCTTCTCCCAGCAAAAACGGAGCATATAGCTTTTCGTTAATTTCTCCGCTGAGCCTCACCGATAATTCTTTATAGCTCCTCAACACATCATAAACCGAGTTTCTGAAACGTTCTGCTAGTTTGGTTTTATCAGCAACGGGCACCTGTTGCATCTCTTCTTTTAAAGCATGATACCGCTCCCTCATTGCACTTTTAAAAATGGCACAATACATCTTTATCTGGTATTCATAATCTGCAATGTTTACCTTGGATCTATCCTCTATAAGATTTAACACCGCATTGGAGAGAAATTCCAGCGGAGTATTTTTTTCATAACTGCTTTTACCGTGACCCGCCCCTGTTGCAACAGCAGCAAGACTTTCCAGCGAATAGACGGGGGTAATAGCACGGTAATAGCTTTTTATATTGGAATAAAATTGTTCTCTTGAATAAGTAATGGCATTAATATCCAAAGAGTCCGGTAAGAAAATCCAGCTCTCCAGCCTGTACAAGGCCTCTTTCCCAATATCGGGAATCTCGTTTTTCTCAAACCACACTTTAAATTCCAGCGAGAATTTATCATGTACTCTGGCCCTTACTTTTATCATAGTTCTACAAATTCTCAATCTCGGCTATTGATAAGCCGGTGCAATGGAAAATCATTGAAATATCAATTTCCCGGCTTTCAATTTTATGGCAATGTATTCGCTCAAAGAGATTGATCCCATATACGTCATTTTTATCAGCAAATATAACCATTTTTTTAACCCGTGTCGCATTCCTCATATGTAAATAATTTAAATCTAAGAGAGTTAGCGTATGCGCAATCTGCGGCAACGCCGGGTTCACCGATCACTCCAAAAACGGAACCAGTGCTGCCGTCATGTAAATGACCGACAACACTGCTCTCTTATGATTTTGAGTATTCCATACCCACAAATGTAGGTTTTTTATGCGCTAGGTAACCTAGCGTATCTCCCCAACAGCCTTTAGATAGGCCGATCTGGAGACTTTCTGCATAAGCTGGGTGGAGATGTATTTGGTGTGAGCTTGAATCCAGTTGAGTTGCGCAGAGAGAACATCCAAGATGGTAAGTTTACCCTCGTTGTAGCTAAAGGTGTTAATCTCAAGGTTTTCCTGCGAGATTACGATAGCATCCCATGCCAGCTTAATCTGTTTGGCGTTTTCCTGATACTCGGTCCATGAATTGGAGAGTTCTTTTGAGATATTATCCAAAGCAATCTGGCGGTCAAGGTCTGCCGAATTAATCATTGCTTTCTGGCTGTTCACCCTTTTGTATCGTGCTCCCCATGCAAACAAAGGAACTTTTAACGATGCAAAAGCTATGGTGTTAAACATTCGGGAACCGTCAAAGTTAAGCATCTGGGTTCCCCATGTTTCTTGAATTCCAATTGATAACTGCGGATTAAACTGGCTTTGTACAAGTCTTAATTGCTTTTGCTGATAGTCTATCTGCAGATTGGATATTTTGTAATCGGGACGTTTTAAAAGAGCCTGATCTAAACCTAGATAAGATAAATCGGGCAGTTTAAGGGCTATGGAATCAACAGGGGCGGTAGCAGAAAAAGGCTCCCGTCCCATCATGATATTAAGATTTTGCAGAGCCACCTGATACGATTTATAAGCCTCGCTCTTGCTGATCTGCGCCTCTTTCAGTCGTGCAGTAGTTTGCAGATAGTCTGTTTTGGCTATTAATCCGTCTACGTATCTTATTTTAAGAATATCTTCCAAAGAGGAGACAATATCTACATACTGGCACATGGCTTTGTACAAGTCTTTTTGAGCAACAGCACTCCAGTAATTAAGATCGGCCGCATAGGAGATATTCTGCAAGGTAAGTGCCTCTGCATGACCGGCAATACTGTCTTGTATTTTAGCTGCCCTGAACGTATTTTTTACGGCACCGCCGTTATAAATAATCTGCGAAAGAGAGGCTCCAAGGCTATAGGTTTCTCCGGGCATGGAAAACGGCATTCCCCCCAGTTCCATATTATAATCGTTAATTCTGTATTGCGCAGAACCGGAGAAATCAATCCGGGGAAGATAGTTGGTTTTGGCATATTTCACTGCCTCTTCCATTGCCTTTTTCTGCTCGGAACTCTTCATAATCTCCTTGCTGTAATTAAGAACTTTCTGTTTATAAACCTCGTAGTTGACAAACGTGGTATCTTCTTCTGTGTTCTGCGCCGTTAACAGATTGCCGCAACATAATACGGCAACCGTTAAAAGCATAATATTTTTTGTTATTTTTCTCATAATGATCTATTTACCTATCTGAACGAATCTTAAACAATATACAGTA
>JAVWIB010000002.1:46649-65210 GCA_036639755.1 Bacteroidales bacterium | reverse complement strand
GGTTTCTTAGAAAATCTCTTATATAATACACAAAAAATCATATTGCGACCCTAAAAAAAAAGGACCTTTTAGACAAATACCCTGTTTATAAGTGCTATAAAACGAAAGAAGGCTCTAAAAATATTACTTTTTAGCAGCCCCCCATCTCTATTTTAGAAAATTCTAATAGAATTTATAACGCTCATCTTTTACCTGTGCACCCTCTGCCATAATTGCCGGGATGACTCTGGCGATATAACTGAACTCCTGTTTTTTCCTCTGTTTTGCATCATCTTCTGTGTAGAATGCTCCTGTAGCCTTGCTCTTGATTGTAAAATAATAAACACCTATTTCACCAACAACAGGTCCTACAAGGGTATTCTCTTTTGAACCTGCAATCGCACCTATAAATTTAGGATCCAACTGCTGAGATGTAAGAGAAGAGAACGCAATACCGGTTTGCGAACTTACCGTCGTTCCAAGTTTTTCTGCAATCAGCTCTAAAGAAGAAACACCGGCAAGTAAAGCTTTGGCCTCGTCGGCAACTTTCTCCCCTTTTTTCTCTGCCATAAGAATATTCTTTATCTGAGGAGCTACTTCATTTAAGGAAGCAATGCCCTCTTCATGCTCACCTGTTACGGTAACAACAAAGAAATATTTATTATCCACGGTAATAATAGGAGAAACAACTCCAACCTTATTCTCATTTGCCCATTTGGTAACTTCTCTGGTATGCTCGTAGTTAGCAAGAGTCTTGGCACTAGGAGCAACCCTTATAGCAGGATATACACCCAAGTTAAGCTCTTTGGCAGCAGCATTGAATTTAGCCCTGTCACCCTCACTTTTACTAACAAGCTCATTTGCTTTTGCATAAAAATCGGAATATGTTTGTTTTCCTGCAACAATCTCTTTTGCTAAAAGAGCTACCTGATACTTTCTTCCGGGAGCAGTTACATTGGTAACTTTTACAATGTGAGTTCCATAAGTGGTTTTCAGTTTTGCAACTCCCCCTTTAGAGATGGTAAATATATCCTCCATTCCGGGAATCATATATTGTTGAGTCATCCAACCTAAATCGCCGACCTCTGCTACATTCGGATTTTTATCAGCAGAATAAGTTTGTGCCAGCAGAGCAAAATCGCCTCCTGCCTGAACAACCTGTAATAAGCTATCTGCCTTATTCTCATCCGCACCTTGCAATAAAATATGCTTTACAAATACAGAATCCGGCATTTGTTTAATATCCATAACTTTTGCTGCAATAAAAGTATTCTCCATCTTAAACGGACTTAAAACAGCACCTACACTTGCCGTTTTTATAAAATCTTCCAAAACAGGAGAAACAGCCTTAAAATCTTCCTCTTTATAGAAAGATGGATTCAACGGTTTATCCGAATTTCTTGCAAGGAATGCTTTCATATTGGAAGCACTCTGGAAATCTCCGTATACTTTCTGAATATCTTTCTCTGCAAGATTAATATCCTCTGCAGAAGGAACAACCTCAAACACTACATACTCAAGATCTTTACTTGGCATTTGTTTGAAATTCTTTTTATTTGCCTCATAATATGTTTTAATCTCCTGGCTGGAAACCGCAACGGTCGTATCTACCGCAAAACCAAAAGGCTTTACAACAAAGTCAACATCATAGGTTGTATTGTTATTTGCAATCGCCCTCTTAAGTTCAACAGGACTCATTACATTACTCTTTTCCAGTAACGAAATATATTTTGTAAAGATCTGGTCTTTTACCATGTTATCCTCAAGATATTTCCAGTACATTCCAAGATTTCCTGTTTCGTCCTGCGGGATTGCCTGAATAAACTGAACAAGTTTTGTCCGGTCAAATGCACCACTCGCATCCTTAAACGAAGCCTCAGCGGCTATTACAGGCGATATATTTTTACCTTGACTTAAATCCAAAAGCTCATCGTTTCCTAATCTTATACCGGCATTTTCTGCTGCAGGAATAATTACCCTGTTGGTAATCTCATCCTGCCATGCGGTATTGTTAATCATCTCCTGAGACTTCTCATCATTTGAGGCATTTCCGGCCGTCATCTGATAAATCTTGGTTAAATAATCTACTTTTTTTTGATAATTCTGATACGAAACCCCATTTCCGTCTATCGTTCCCACATCATACTTTGAAGAAAACATAGACATTGCCGAATTAAGAGTATCGGGATCAATAATAAACGATAATAACGCAACCGCAATGAGGACCGTAATAAACGCCCCCATCTTTACGCGTATCTTCTCTAGAACTGCCATTTTTATAATAATTTAAATAATTTTTCTTGCGAAGTGCGAAGATAGTAATTTTCTGTAGAATACACCAAAAAAACTATTCTTGCAAAATCTTCAGGGCCACTGTTTCTATTCTGTTTTTTGTTGTTTTTACAATTGTAAAAGAAAAAGAGCCAAACTGAAGAACCTCTTTCTCTTTTGGAATATTCTCGTGATAATAGGTTATTAATCCAGCAAGAGTCTCATAATCATCAGATTCCTGTAAATTAAGATCAAACTTACGATTCAGCTCTTTAATATCAAGCCTTGCAGAAAAAATATATTCGTAATCGGAAATTTTTTTCTCAATAAAATCTTCCTTATCAAGCTCGTCATCAATATCCCCAAAAATTTCCTCAATCAAATCCTCCAAAGTAACAATCCCGCCGGTTCCCCCATACTCATCCCTTACCACCGCCACCGATTTTCTGTTCTTTGTAAAATAAGCCAAAAGAGTCTGCGCACTCATCTCCTGCGAAAAATATCTCACATCTCTTAATAGCTCCGTAATTTTTTTCTCCCCCTCTCTAAATAAATCCTTGGAATGTACATACCCAATAATATTGTCTATATTATCCCGATAAATCATAATTCTGGAATACCCCGATTCCACAAATAACCGGGTAAGCTCCTGCGGATCATCCTCAACATCAAAAGCGGCAATCTCCGTTCGCGGAACCATACACTCCCTCAGCTTCACCGAAGAAAAATTGAGAGCATTCTGAAAAATCTCCATATCGTGCAAATGCTCGTTCTCCTGCTCCTGCATACCGCTTACCTCATTCGATAAATGCATCAGATCGCTTTTATCAAATAAAGTCCCCTTCTCCTCCTTCCCTCTGCTAATCCCCAGGCCGCCATGAATAATCCATCTGGAAATATGCTTTGTTATATACGTAAGAGGAAATAAAAAGAAATAAAAAAATAAGATAATCCAGTATAAATAAGCAAAAACGCCGTTCGGATTTAACCGGCTCAAAGCCTTTGGCAGAAACTCCGCCGTCACTAATACAATAATGGTGGCAACAATGGTCTCTATAGCCAGAATCCCCCCTACGGCAGTGGTAATATGAGCCTTAAGAATCGGATTCAGGATTTTTGCCATTGAAATTCCATAAATCACAATCGCCACATTGTTTCCCATTAACAAACATGAGATAAGCTCGTCGGGATGCCGGATAAACCGATTCATCACCAATGCGTATTTTTTCCCCTGTTTCCGATCCAGTTCTATCTTTAGTTTATTACTGGAAAAAAAGGCTATTTCATACCCCGAAAACACGGCCGAAAAAAAGAGAGCCAATATCGTAATAATGATCTCATTGCCCATGATTACCTGCTTTTTAACATCGGACCTATAAAATTTACCGTATCTTTATATCCTGCATAAGTAGAATCTCGTCCCACAATTCCAAAACTATCAAACGGTTTAAGAATATTTGCATTCCGGGCCATCTCATCACTCTCCATTCCGTATCCCTGCATAAAACCGTCGGGAGAATACATTTTCACAAAACAACGGGTAAAAATTAATTTTTTCTCCCGGTCCCAGTATAAAGTATCGGTCTCCATCCGCTCCCCTTTAATATAATTTAAGATAACAACATCTCCGTACGCCTCCCACTTTTCATCCTGTTTTGTTATAGTATGCTTTGCCTGTCCGGAGCTAATTCTTGTCTCCAGAAGTCCGTCCTGATTGTACGCATAAACATCAAACCCTTCGGGAAAAAGCTCATACGATTCCAGATCATTCACATACCGTTTCATTACCTTTGCCTGCATCCTCATTTGAAGCATACCGTCTTTGGTCTGAACAGCATACATATCCTGAACCGTCTGGCGGGGAACCTTATTCAGATCAAACGGGTCAATGGTTTTCTCTCCCTTGCAAGATACAATAAAGGTAGCAACTGCAAAAGCAATTGCTACCAGATATTGTTTTTTGTTATCAGGATAACTCCTTGACATAAATTATTTAACTGTCCTTACAGTTGTTGTTGCGCTCATGCCGCCGCAAGAAACAGAGTATGATTTACCATCAACAACATCATACATAAACGCATCCTCTGCCTTGGGGAAATACTGACGACATTGGCTGATTAATTTATCTGCCTCTTCAATAACAGAAGGATCGGCAGCTTTTGCTTTTGTAAGATAATCTACAGCAACCCAGTATTTAGCTCTCTGATCAATCTCGTTTCCGTTGCATCTTTGGTTAATCCATATGGTCCCAATCAAGAAATCCGCTTTCCCCGATATAGCCGAATTCAAAGAAGAAGCCTCTTTTGCCATTTGTACTGCTTTTGTCGGGTTATTTGCTTTCTTAAAATAATAAGTAGCCATTTCCATTAACAACTCACCGTCTTTTATGGCATCCGACTCCGGACTGTCAACAGCGGCCTGAAGATATTTTAAAGCCTCATCATTGTTATCTTTACTGCTATGCAATCTATAAAGCAAATAAGCAGAATTATACGATGGCTCTAACTGATTCAAAGAAGTAACCGCTTTTAAGAATAAATCGGATTGAAGACAATCGTTATCCGAAAGTAACTTTGCAATTGTTTTTACAAGTCCTAAATCTGTAGGAGTTGCCTCATATCTTGGAGTAAATACGGTAATCAGGTTATTGCAATTTGCAACACCGCTGGTGATAAATGCATTATCAAAAGCAGCCTGTGCAGTTTTAGTATCCATATCCGGCTCGGCCAATACCTTTGCCTCCATAATTGGAGATAATTCGGAGTATACGGCAAGCACATCGGCATCCGTCATTTTTTTAGCTTTATAAAGTTCAGAAGCCTTTGCCATAGCCATTACCAGCAAATCGCGGTTTGTTTTATTACCCGCAGATTGAATAATAGCATCTATCTGATCAAAAATCTTTTTATCGGCATCGCTTCTGTAAGTGATTAAATCAAACGCTTTATTCTCGTTTGCAGCCAAAGCGTATTTAGGATAAGTTGCAGCCCTTACGTCACTAAGGGTAAGTAATGAATCAATCAATTTTTCTCTTCCGGCAGCATCTCCTTTGTAATTTGCAATCTTGTATTGCAAAATTTTTCTTCCCGCAATAAGCAGGTTATGATTTGCAGTAGGAGGACAAACCTGCATCGCTTTTACCCATAGCGGAGCAGCCTCTTTCAGATTACCCTGTTTATAGTAATCATTATAAAAATTCAAGTAATTCACACAATTAACACTGTCTTTTCCATATTTACCTTGGGCCCAGGAATTTACAGACCCAACAGAAAGCAATGCTAATGTCAATAGACCCAATAAGCGCATTTTTTTCATAATAGTTGTATATTTAAGTATTTCACAAATTATTTATATTATTCATATTTCTGCTTTATAAACCAAACATCATGAAGAGCTATATTCACAGAAAAGTTAATATATCTCTCTCTGACCATACTATTTTTAAGTGTTCCCCTCTGCCCGAAATCAACCGCCCAGTTAATTGCATTATACCACTTATAAATAGGAAGAGACATACCAAACGTAAATCCGGCCGCATTCACTCGGTTATTTCCAAGTTTGATATAAGATTGATCATAATAGGCACCAAACTTATAAGTAACCCTTTTCATATAATATCGAATATCATATTTATTGGGAATCAACTCAAAACCTATTTTATAAGAACTTGACGCAACAGGTGTAAAATTTCCCCCTTCTGCCATTGGAAACGTTGTTTTTGCCCAATCCTGTCTTGTATAATCAGCCCCAATCATCCATTTATCTCTTTTTCTTAACGATACTCCTAACGCAAACTCTGCAGGAATCGTAAGCTCAGCATCCGTTTTTGTATCAAACAAAACCGTATCAATTGCTCCTCCGCCCGATGCATACGCAAATTTAGTAAAATCTCCCTTCAGTTTTGTCCCAATTCTGTAAGTTGCTCCGGCAGTAAGTTGCATCTGCTTATTAAGATTTCCAAAATATTGTAATCCTATTCTGGATGAAACCGCTCCAAGTGCATAATCCCACCCTGTCTCTATATTTCGCGCACCCGGAGCCGTATTAAACAAAACATTACTATATCTGTCCAATGCTCCAAAGTAATATATAAACTCCGCACCAAGAGAAAAGTTCTTAAAAAGGTTCATTGCCGCACCAATAAAAAATTGGTTTACACTCCCTTCTCCGTACTTCTGATATTTAATATCTCCGTATTTGGCAACAAGATAAGGATCCCCCTCCGTTGCTTCAAATTTATACCCGATGTTTGCATACGGAGCAATTCCAATCATCAACGCAGATTTTTTATAAATAGGGGCTGTTAAAATAATATTCTGCATATTAAAGGTATTAAAGGCAGATTTTACCCTGTTTACCGTTCCGTCCGATCCGGAGACATCCCCCGCACTGTATATATTCTTTTCTCTTACCCCAAAATCCAACATAAAAGCAAGGGTATCACGCGCCGTAATAGAAGCAGGATTCAAATAATTAATAAATCTGTTATCCCTTACCCCTACACCGATTCCTCCCATACCCATATTAAATGCAGTTCCCGGTTTATCTATCTCCCCCAACCCGAACAGCGAATACGGAGTGTATGTTCCAAGAGCATCCGTATTTTGCGCCTTCAGCACACCAACACTACTTATAAATAGTATTACAAGTATTAAAAAACTTTTAAATTTTGTTACAGTCTGCATAATAATCAGCAATGTGTGCTAAACCAAATAAAACAAGATTTTGAACGACAAAGATGGTGTTTTTCATTTTTTTTGCAAAATAAAATGCATCTCCGCCTGTAAAAACTACAGTGTAGTCAGGATTTTTATTCATATATCCCTCCACTTCAAATATTAGGCCTAAAACAACACCGGCCGTTATGGCTCCTGCGGTATCAGTCCCAACTTCAGGAAAATCGGCATTGGGCTCTACTAAAGGAAGACGTTTGGTAAAAGCATTCAGAGCTTTAAACCTGCTTTGCATTCCTAAAGAAATATTTCCTCCGCTATATTCTCCCTCTTTATTAATATAATCAATTGTAAGTGCTGTTCCAAAGTCAAATTTTATACAATTTTGTCCCGGGAACATCATTGCAACAGCAAGGGCTGCCGCTATTCTGTCGGATCCCAGAGTATCGGCTGCGAATCCGTATTTTAAATCAACAGGGAGCTTGGTCTTATTTGTAAGTACAATCAGCTTTCTGCATTTTTTTGCAAGAGCCTTTTGCATATTTGTGTCATCTTCCCTTACCGTAGAGAGAATCATAACGTTCACATGAACGGTCTGGATAACAGAGAGGATAAAATCAAGAGTATCTATTCCCGAATCCCTTACAATGTCACCTAATTTCCCGTTTTCTTCAAAAGCAACTTTACAGTTGGAATTACCTATATCAATTAAAAAATTTGTCACGTTCTTTTTCTTACAAGGTTGCAAATATAGTAAATATCATTTGAATTACAATATTATAGGCTTTTTCTACACTGTCTACATTCTCTACTCTTAATAACAGTTTGTTATTTTGTTCTTTAACCCTAAATTGAGCAGGATTATTAGTAAGATAGTTAAGAATTCTGGCAAATAGTTCACTCTTATAATATGGAGAAGTTTGGTTATTCACAAAATAAGCAAGTGCCACTCCGTTTTTTATCACAATTCTTTCAAAGCCAAGTTTAATTGCCTCGCGCCTTAACCGTACCACATAAGTAAGCTGTACCAACTGTGGCGGCAACTCCCCGAATCTATCTTTTAACTCTGCAATAAACCGCTCCAAATCAGCCTCTTTTGTAATAGCATCCAGCTCTTTATAGAGACGTATTTTTTCAGATACCTGTGGAATATAACTATCGGGAATCAAAAGTTCCAGATCGGTATCAATGGTACAGTCGGTAATGTATAACTCCTCTTTTTTATTATGCTCCAATGCCTCTTTATAATGTTCGTCATTTGCATATCCTTTCTCCGCCTCCATCCGTTCCAGTTTATTCTCCTTAACAGCCTCTTTCCGTATCTCTCTCCCTTGTTGCTCCGATAAAGCATCATGCTCTTGTTTTATCTCCATAAACGCTTCTGCAAGAATACGTTGATAGGTTTCAAAACCCATATCTGCAATAAATCCGCTCTGCTCTCCGCCAAGTAAATTGCCGGCACCTCTTATATCCAGATCCTGCATGGCAATATTAAAACCGCTTCCCAGATCAGAGAATGCCTCAATAGCCCTCAACCTGCGGCGGGCATCATCCGAAATAGAGATCATAGGAGGAACAATCAAATAGCAGAACGCCTTCTGATTCGAACGCCCCACCCGGCCCCGCAACTGGTGCAGATCGCTTAATCCGAAATTCTGTGCTTGATTAATTATAATGGTATTGGCATTGGGAATATCAATTCCGTTTTCTACAATCGTGGTGGCCACAAGTACATCATAATCTCCGGCCATAAAATCAAGAATCCTACTCTCCAACTCTTTTGGCTCCATCTGGCCGTGTCCCACGCAAGTCTTTACTCCCGGACAAATTCTCTTTATAATATCCTCTACCGCCAGAATATCTTCTACTTTGTTATGTACAAAATAAACCTGCCCCCCCCTGTCCATCTCAAATTGAATGGCATCATGAATAAATTCCTCATTAAAATCTATAATCTCGGTCTGCACAGGAAGCCTGTTCGGAGGTGGTGTATTAATAATAGAGAGATCCCGCGCTCCCAGCAAAGAGAACTGAAGCGTACGGGGAATTGGTGTTGCCGTAAGGGTAAGAGTATCTACCGCCAGCTTTAAATGCCGCAACCTCTCTTTTGCCGCCACCCCAAATTTCTGCTCTTCATCAATAATCAAAAGCCCCAGATCTTTAAATTCAATCTCTTTATTAAGCAAGCGATGGGTACCTATAATAATATCAGTCTTTCCGCTTTTAAGATGTTCCGCTATCTCCTTAATTTCTTTATTGGTCTTAAGCCTGCTCAGATACTCTATGTTGCATGGAAAATCTTTCAGCCTCCCCTTAAATGTCTTATAATGCTGCAAGGCCAAAATAGTAGTAGGAACCAGCAATGCCACCTGTTTACTATCGGCCACCGCCTTAAAAGCAGCTCGCACGGCTATTTCCGTTTTTCCAAACCCTACATCTCCGCAAACCAACCTGTCCATAGGGTAATTTTTCTCCATATCCTCCTTCACCGCCTGTGTGGTCTTTAACTGATCGGGAGTATCTTCATAAATAAACGAAGCCTCCAGCTCATGTTGCATATAACTATCGGCCGAGTAAGCAAACCCCTTTGCCTGCCTCCTTTCCGCATACAGTTTAATAAGGTCTTTTGCAATATCCTTAACCCGGCTCTTGGTCTGGCTTTTGAGTTTTTCCCACGCTCCGGTTCCCAGTTTATAAATTTTGGGGGCAGCTCCTTCTTTGCTTTTATATCGGGATATTCTGTGAATGCCGTGTATCGAGACAAAAATAACATCATTATCCTTATAAATGAGCTTAATAGCCTCCTGTACCTTTCCGTTTATATTGGTCTTTACCAACCCCCCGAATATTCCAACACCATGATCGATATGAACCACATAATCCCCTATCTGAAAAGCATTCAGTTCATTTAGCGTAAGTCTCTCACTGCGGGCAACCTCCCGTTTTACCTTAACCCGGTGATAACGGTCAAATATCTGATGATCTGTGTACAGACATAACTTACAAGCATGATCAATAAAACCACAATGCACCGAATAATTCAACTCCTCAAATTTAGGAATCGTTGCATTCTCCTTCTCCCCGTTATGGGCAAAAATACTCCTGAGCCGTTCAAACTGTTTGGCATTATCGCTGCTGATAAAAATTTTGTACCCATCGGCTATTTTATCATTCAGATCATGCAGCAGCAAATCAAAATTTTTATTAAAAGAGGGTTGCGGTGCAATTTTAAAATCAATACGGCTCTCCCCCTCCACAACCCGTTTA
This sequence comes from Bacteroidales bacterium, assembly GCA_036639755.1. Lineage (GTDB taxonomy): Bacteria > Bacteroidota > Bacteroidia > Bacteroidales > UBA932 > Egerieousia. Next base: position 55,020 of record JAVWIB010000002.1, on the reverse strand, counting down.
CTTGCAAAACGGATATTGCGGCACCCATCTATCTCATGCAAAATCTGTTTATAATAATCTCCCGATAATTCCTTGTTGCCTGCGGCCGATTTCTTCTCCTCTCCCAATATTTTTTCTTCCCCCTCTCCCCCATTGGAGTCAACATTCTGCAGCTCTATTTTATTGAGCAACTCCAGCTGATCTGCCAGATAATAAAAATCATCAACCCACACACACAACTCCTTATAACCTATATATTCAAATAAACTAACACTCTGCGTTTGCTGAAATTGTTCGTTATCATAAATATTGGGAAAAATATCTATCTCTTCAAGTTCCTGAACGGAACGTTGCGTATTTACATCAAACTCGCGGATACTTTCCACTTCATTTCCAAAAAAATCCAGACGATACGGTTTATTATCGGAGAAAGAAAATAAATCTATAATCCCCCCCCGCAATGCAAACTGCCCCGGCTCACTCACAAAATCCACCCGCTCAAAACTATATGCGAGCAATGTCTCCTTAATAAATTCATGCGAAAGAGCATCTCCTTTTTTGATTCTCAGAATGTTATTAACAAGATCTTTATGATTAAGTATTTTTTCATAAATTGCGGCCGGATAAGTAACCAGTACCAAAAATTTATCCTTTAACTGTTTATCTTTAAATTTATTAATAGCACTTAAAGCAGCACTGCGCTGCACTTTTTGAGAAGACTCCTTAATGGTACTTATTTTTGATACCTGCGTTACCGAGGTAGGAAAAAAATAAACACTTTCATCTGTTAAAAGATTATAAAGATCGTTTGAGAGAAATTGCGCCTCCTCTTTTGTATTTGCTATAATAATATGTATCCCCTTTTCCACAGCACAGGAAAAAGAATACGATTTTGAAGATCCGTAAAGACCGGTTACCTCCGTTTTAAGAGAAGTTTTATTTTCTAAAAACCCAACTAACTCTTTTTGAGATGTTTGATGAGAAAAAATATTCTGTATTGCGTAATTATTCATTATAGTGTGCAAAATAAATCAAGTTTTTAACAATAGACAAAAAAAGTTGTTGAAAACTCAGGAATAAGAGTGTTTATAACTAATCACAATTAAAATTTTATTTGTCTCTCATTTTTTATATATGACTGAATTTTTTATCTCCGCAATATTTTTTACCGTTATTTTTATTTTTTTTTACATAAGTTTTTCAACACAAACAAACTGTTAATATCATTTTTAAAACTTTATGAACAATTGTTAATAATAGATAAAATATAACTAATTATCACATAATTAATACAAAAAAATATGTTCATAACATGTTTAGAATAGTATTAATTATAAATCATCATGTTTATAAGAATAGTTATGAACATATGAACAAGCAATAATATTAAACAATAAAATAAGTATATATAAATATATTATATTTGTGTTATGAATACAAACGTTGATAACAGCTTTGATCCGCGAAAAATTGTGGATGAGCAGGAGACTGATATAGAAGGTGCAATAAGGCCTGTGGAGTTTGAAGATTTCTCCGGACAAGATAAAATACTAAAGAACCTGAAGGTTTTTGTAAAGGCCGCTAAAAAAAGGGGCGAGTCTTTGGATCATGTTTTACTGCATGGCCCTCCCGGTCTTGGAAAAACCACCCTTGCAAATATTATTGCAAACGAATTGGGAGTCTCTATGAAAATAACATCGGGACCTATTCTGGATAAACCCGGCGATCTTGCCGGCCTCCTTACCGGTTTGGATGAGGGGGATGTTTTGTTTATAGATGAAATTCACCGCCTCTCTCCCATTGTAGAGGAGTATCTGTATTCTGCCATGGAAGATTACAGAATAGATATTATGATAGATAAAGGGCCCGGAGCTCGTTCCGTACAAATATCTTTAAACCCTTTTACGCTGGTTGGAGCCACCACCCGTAGCGGATTGCTTACCTCCCCTTTAAGGGCCCGTTTTGGAATACAATGCCATCTGGAATACTACGACTCCATTGTTCTGCAAAGAATAGTAGAGAGAAGCTCTAAAATCCTTAACATAGGTATTGATACGGAAGCTGCTTATGAAATAGCATGCCGCAGCCGGGGAACTCCCCGTATCGCAAATGCCCTTTTGCGACGGGTAAGAGATTTTGCCCAGGTAGAGGGAACCGGCCGGATTGATTTGAGTATTACAAAATATTCCCTTGATGCCTTAAATATAGATAAACGTGGATTGGATCTTATGGATAATAAGATACTTACCACCATTATTAATAAATTTAAGGGAGGCCCGGTAGGATTAGGAACTATTGCCACGGCTGTAGGAGAAGATCCCGGAACGCTGGAAGAGGTATACGAACCATTTTTAATAAAAGAGGGATTTATCCACCGTACTCCTCGCGGAAGAGAAGTAACAGATTTAGCCTACAAACATTTGGGAATTTCCAAATACTGCAGTGACGATACATTATTTTAACAAATCCTACAGCAACATCTTTAAAATAAATAACAGAACTTAACACAAAACACTTTAAAACATATTGGAATGAAAAAGATTATTACTCTATTTTTTGCGATCTCTCTCTTTTTTACCGGGGAGATTTTTGCGTGCACTTCCGCTATTTTTACCGGAAAACTTACCCCCGACGGACGTCCATTAATGTGGAAACATAGGGATTCGGATTTTGAAAATAATAGAACCGAATATTTTAAGGGGGAAAAATATAATTTTATAGCTCTTGTTAATTCCGTAGGAAATCATCCGAATGAAGCCTGGACAGGAACAAATTCTGTTGGTTTTTCCATTATGAATACCGCTTCCTATAACCTTAAAAACGATAAAATAAGTGGTGATCAAATGGATCAGGAGGGGGTTTTTATGTACAAAGCTCTTGCTACCTGCCGGAATCTTTCCGATTTTGAAAAAATGTTGGATAAATCAAAACGTCCTATGGGTGTTGAAGCAAATTTTGGTGTGATTGATGCCCAAGGGGGAGCTGCCTACTACGAAGTAAATAATGACAGTTGGACAAAAATAGATGCTAACGATCCAAAAGTTGCTCCTCAGGGATATATTGTTTATACAAATTTTTCATACTCAGGTAGATATAATGAAGGACTTGGTTATATACGCTATAACACAGCCAGTAAAATTATTGGAGAGTATGTTGGTCTGGCCGGAGTAATTACCCCTGAATGGATTTTTAAAAATCTATCCAGAAGTTTTTATCATTCGGTTCTTGGATTGGATCTTGTAAAAGATAATGCATTTTTACAAAAAGGGAGTGGGTGGTTTGGAGATTTAGATTTTATTTCTCGTAAATCATCATCTGCCTCTCTTGTTATTCACGGAGTTAAGCAAGGGGAAAATCCTCTTAATACAGTTATGTGGACAATTGTTGGATACCCTCCTATTGGAATAGCTGTTCCCATGTTTGTAGCTGCTGCTGAAAATCAGCCGTCATTTATGTTAAAATCAGCTAATTCTAATAATTGCCGTATGTGTGACTGGGTTTTAGAGAGAAAAGATAAAGTATTTTCTATTCATAGAGGAAATGGATCAAACTACATGAATTTTAATCTATTATATAATCCAAAAGCTAAAAACGGTTATATGCAGGTAACCAATAAAATTGAAAGCAAAGTATTTCAAATGGCCAATCCTATAATAGAAGATTTTAGATCCAACGGCTTTCAAGCAGATAAGTTAAAAGATATTTACGGCTATATTCAAAGTATTGTAAGTGTCTCAAAATAGTGAATTTTATAAGTTTATAATAAAAATAGAGGCTATCTAATAAGTCTGTTTCTTAATGATTCACCCACGCTACGGATATTTGTAAAGTGGGTGAATTTGTTTTTTAGAACTTGTTAGATAGCCTCTACTTTTTTCTTCATCGTTATTTGGTTTATAGACAATCAATTATTCTATTCGTAAACTCTGAAAACAAACGGTAAGGGCATCAGAGAGATCAGTCAATACAATTCTTACGGTCTTAACTTTCTCTTTAGGTTTTAGAACCGCAATATTCTCTACAAATGCATCTCCCTTTATAAAATGAATACCATCGTATGAGTATTCGATATAACCATCGGTGACCCCGTATAAATCAATATTAGGGATACCGGTTTCAACGGTAATCTTTTTACAAGCAACCGGTTCTGCAAAATTGTAGGTAACAAAATCTCCTGCTTTTCCGGTGCGGTTGGTCCGCCAATAGGTTTTAAAATTATAATCTGTAGCATTTTTTATTGGGAACCGTGGTTGTTCGCCAAAAGAGGTTTCAATAGAGACTTCGGGGGTAAGATACGTAGTAGAGAGATTATTAGCACTCACTGTAATACTCTTGAGAATATCTTTATAGAATGTGGCAAATCTAAAATTTTGCGGTTCGTAAGTTACAATATCCCCTTTATAAATAGTTGAACAAAAGGTTGGATTGCTTCCGTCTGTTGTATATCTTACAATGGCCCAGTCATAAGGAGGCGTTACTTTTAATGTTTTATTTTCATAAACAACATTGGGATAAGGCAGGCGGAAAGCAATTCCCATGTTAAACAATCTCTCATAATGGGTTTTGGTAAGTCTGTAATTAAAATCATCAAAATTTCTAAGTTCCTGATTGGTCCATCCTATCTCTGCCAGAGCACAGGTTCTCGGGTAATTCTGATACTCCATAAAACGCACCGGTTTATTCAGAAGCTCTCCCCAAAGTCCCCCTTGCGGCCCCAGAATCAACGTTTGCTCCTGTAAAGTCCCCTCAAACTTCCCGATAGGATTAAACGAGTATGCCTTTTCCAACGTTACAATCCCCGCCCAGTTATGCCCTCGTTCCGGCGGAGTTTGTTTCATATCATAATAGCAGTACTCGGCAACCTGCATAACTGTAGGCTTCCCTTTTTTAACAGCTTCAATTCCTTTTTCAACACTTCTCCAAGCATAAATCCGGGTATCTTTTCTAAGTTCTCCTCCATCCAGAATCTCATCCCATCCGGCCATTACTTTACCATGCTTATTCACTATTTTTTCCAGTTGCCTTACAAAATAATTAAGCAGTTCAATCTCATTTTTCATCCCTTTCTCTTTCATGAATGCCTGACAAACAGGACATTCTTTCCAGTTATCCATATTCACTTCATCTCCTCCAATATGAATTACCTTACTTGGAAACAGTTGGGCAACCTCTTTAATAATGTGATCCAGCATTTTATAATTATCGGCCTTACCTACGCACCAAACATTTTTAACCTCACCGTTTACGCTTATGAATTCCGTTGTGTTATCACATCCAACATGAGGATAAGACCCTATAACAGCTTTGCTATGCCCCGGCATATCAAATTCCGGAATAATCTCAATATTTCTATCGGCGGCATATTGAATAATTGCCTTTATATCTTCTTGTGTATAAAAACCGCCATAGCGTTTATTACCGGAACCATAGGCGGCAGGGATTACCTCGTTTGGTCCTCTCCATGCCCCTTTTTCTGTAAGGAATGGATATTTTTTAATTTCCAGTCTCCAGCCGTTATCATCGGTTAAATGCCAGTGGAATGTGTTAATTTTATGATACGATAGCCAATCCAGATAATTATAAATTATATCTTTATCAAAGAATGTTCTTGATACATCCAGATGCATACCTCTGTATGAAAAACGGGGATAATCTTTAATTTCCACTGCCGGAATTTCCCATTTTTCCCAACCCGTTGCATTCCCGTAAATTGTTGGCGGGAGAAGTTGTAAAATAGTTTGAATAGCGTAAAAAATCCCCGCTTTATCGGAGGCTTTTATAAATACACCGGCAGGAGTTACGCTTAATTCGTATCCCTCCCTTGGTATACTGTAACTATCAGATAAACAAATATTAAAACAATTATGTTTGCCACTAATCTCATTAGAGGATTTTTCAAAAACATTTATGTTGTATTTAGTGGCTTTTAGGAGTTTATCTCTTAAATAATGGCCACTGAATGTATCTTGGGAAATAATTGCAGTGTTGGGAGTAATTTTAAAGAATCCCTCTCCGGCTACTATGTTTTGCGGTTTGGGAATCAGATTGATCTCTGCCATGTTTTGAGCCGCAGATACCATAGGCAAAGCAGTTATAGCAAATGCAATTATTACTGTTTTTAAGTTCATGTGTATTCTCTTTATATTTATATTACTTTATGTCGGGATTACTTATAAGAATAAATTTCTTCATAATTTCTCTGATTTTTTAAGAAATCAGTGGGGTAAAGTTACGAAAAATGTCAATTATCAAGCTGTTTGATAATAATTATGTTAGAATAGTTGGTTATTTGATAAAAAGTAACTAAAATTGTGAAAATTTTTCTCTTAAAAAATAAAAAATGGCCGAAAAATTAATATCACAAATTCCTGAGGGGCCTTTGTCTGAAAAATGGACAAAGCATAAAGCTCAAATTCGCGTAGTTAGTCCGGCTAATAAGCGCAAATTAGAAATAATTGTAATTGGCACAGGCTTAGGCGGTGCTTCTGCTGCAGCTTCATTAGGCGAACTTGGATATAATGTAAAAGTTTTCTGCATTAGTGACTCACCAAGACGTGCCCACTCCATTGCGGCACAAGGTGGTATTAATGCCGCTAAAAATTACACAAACGATAATGACTCTGTCTATCGTTTATTTTACGATACTATCAAAGGCGGTGACTACAGAGCAAGAGAGGCAAACGTATATCGTTTAGCCGAAGTTAGTAATAGCATTATTGATCAATGTGTTGCACAAGGTGTTCCGTTTGCAAGAGATTACGGCGGACTATTGGATAACCGTTCATTTGGTGGTGCTCAAGTAAGTAGAACATTCTACGCAAGGGGCCAAACCGGTCAGCAGTTATTGCTTGGTGCCTATGCAGCATTAAACAGAGCCGTAGCAAAAGGGTCCGTAAAAGCATATCCAAGACATGAGATGCTTGATTTGGTTATGATAAACGGAGAGGCAAAAGGTATTATTGCAAGAAATATAGAAACAGGTACTATTGAGCGTTTTGGTGCTCATGCTGTTGTAATAGCAAGCGGTGGATACGGCAACGTATTCTTCCTTTCTACCAATGCAATGAACAGCAACGGTTCCGCAGCATGGCAGTGCTATAAAAAAGGTGCTTTCTTTGGAGACCCTTGTTTTGCACAGATCCATCCAACCTGTATCCCTGTTCACGGAACGCAGCAATCAAAACTTACCCTTATGAGTGAGTCTTTGAGGAATGACGGCAGAATATGGGTTCCCAAGAAAAAAGAGGATGTAGAAAAATTGCATAAAAAACAAATAAAAGCATCTCAGATTCCTGAGGCAGACAGAGATTACTATTTGGAAAGAAGATATCCTGCATTTGGTAACCTTGTTCCCCGTGATGTTGCATCAAGGGCTGCTAAAGAGAGATGTGATGCCGGTTTTGGCGTAAACGAAACAGGCCTTGCTGTTTTCCTTGATTTCTCTTCTGCAATTGAGAGACTTGGCAAACATGTAATTACCGAGCGTTACGGCAACTTGTTTCAGATGTATGAGAAGATTACCGATGTGAATCCTTATCAGGAGCCAATGATGATTTATCCTGCCATCCACTATACAATGGGGGGGATTTGGGTAGATTACAATCTTCAGACAACAATTCCGGGCTTGTATGCTATTGGTGAGGCCAACTTCAGTGATCATGGCGGAAACCGTCTGGGAGCATCTGCCCTTATGCAAGGTTTGGCGGACGGATATTTTATCCTTCCTTATACAATTGGAGATTATCTTTCTCATAAGATTCAGGAGCCTAAGACAGATATTAATGATCCCGCTTTTGCTCAGGCAGAAAAAGAAATTAAAGATAGAATCAACAAACTTCTTTCTATTAAAGGTAAAAAGACGGTTGATGTTTTGCACAGAGAACTTGGTCTTATTATGTGGGATCATGTTGGTATGGCAAGAAACGAAGCCGGCTTAAAACTGGCTATTAAACAAATCAAAGAACTTAAGAAAGAGTTCTGGAGCAATGTTTATGTTGCCGGCGAGAACGGAGAGTTTAATCAGGAACTGGAAAAAGCATTAAGACTAGCAGATTTCATAGAGATTGGAGAACTAATGGCTCTTGATGCTCTTAACAGATATGAGTCTTGTGGAGGCCACTTCCGTGAGGAGATGCAGGAAGACGGTGAAACAAAACGTGACGATGCAAACTTTATGTATGTTTCCGCATGGGAATACAAAGGCGATAATCAAGAGCCTGTAATGCATAAAGAGCCTCTGAATTACGAGTTCGTAAAACCTTCTACAAGAAACTATAAAGACTAAGAAAAGAGATAAGATATGGATTTAACATTAAAAGTTTGGCGTCAAAAAAACGCAAAAGAAAAAGGACATTTCGAAACTTATCAAGTTAAGAATATCTCTCCAGATAGT
>JAVWIB010000002.1:36138-46639 GCA_036639755.1 Bacteroidales bacterium | reverse complement strand
GGACATCTTGAATGAGCAGTTGATTAGTGAGAATATAGATCCCGTAGCCGTAAATAAAGGCTGCAAGGGGAGCGGTCCTATTAGTTTTGACCATGATTGTAGAGAGGGGATATGCGGTGCATGTTCGCTATATATTAATGGTAGGGCACATGGCCCTGACAATGAGATTACTACATGTCAGTTGCACATGCGTAAATTTAAAAACGGCGATACAATTACCATAGAGCCTTGGAGAAGTGCAGGTTTCCCTGTCATTAAAGACCTTGTTGTAAACAGAGGTGCTTTTGAAGAGATTCTAAGGGCGGGCGGATTCGTTTCTGTAAATACAGGAGGAGTTCCCGACGGTAATGCAATTCCTATTAAAAAGAAGGATTCGGACGAGAGTATGGATGCTGCTTCCTGCGTAGGCTGCGGAGCATGCGTTGCTACTTGTAAAAACGGTTCTGCCATGTTGTTTGTCTCAGCCAGAGTAAGTTCGCTGGCATTATTACCTCAGGGAAAAATTGAGGGAGCAAGAAGAGCGAAAGCAATGGTTGCAAAAATGGACGAGTTAGGCTTTGGTGCTTGTACAAACACCCGTGCCTGCGAAATGGAGTGCCCTAAACATATTTCGGTAGCTCATATCGCCCGTCTAAACCGTGAATTCCTTTGCGCAAAATTGCAAGACTAACTTTTTCATAACGAATTGTTTTTAATAAAAGGGTGCTTGAAGAAAATTTGAACACCCTTTTTATATTTCTTAAATAAAACTGTACATTTGTAAAAAAAAGAGACAACCATGGAATTTTTTGCAATATCAAACGGGATACCTATTCATATTCTGGATACTAAAAAAGGGGACATAACGATCATGCTGTTGCATGGCTATTTAGAAACCCTATATATCTATTCCCAATTTATAGAACTTCTGCAAAAAACATACAGGGTGATTGCAATTGATTTACCCGGTCACGGATTAAGTGGCTCGGATAAAGAAATTAATACCATGGATTTTGCCGCAGATATTGCGGTGGATGTCTTAATAAATGTATGTAAGGTAACAACTCCGGTTTATATTGCCGGCCACTCCATGGGAGGTTATATTGCACAGGCATGCATGAAAAGCCACAGGGATAAATTTAATGGCCTTATTCTACTCAATTCCACCCCTTTTGCCGATAATCCCGATAAAAAAACGGACCGCCTTCGGGAGATTGAGCTTGTAAACAATGCCAAATTAAATGCTCTTGCCGCTCTTAGTATTCCTAAAATGTATGCAACTGAAAATCTGCGCCGCATGGACGAAAAAATAGAAGAAACCATAGAAATTACGGAAACTCACGACCCCAACGGCATTGTAGCATGCATAAAAGGGCTCATGGAGCGGGCAGATAACGTAGAATTACTCACTACCTTTCATAAAATACTTTTTATTTTTGGAGATAGGGATAAATTCATTTCTAATGAAAAAGCGGCAGAAATATCCGCCAAATATCCACTGGCAACCACCGTTATTATTCCGGCTACCGGGCATAATTCGTTTGTGGAGGATCCGGAAAAAGTAGAACAAGCAATAAAAAAGTTTACAGAATAAAAGGCTATAACTTATACCTTACTATATTTATTTGTCCCAACTCATCCTTGATTTCAAGAAATAAACTCTCATCATTAGGCGTTGTGGCAACAACACCTATAGGACACCCAATATTTAACATAAATTTGGAGGAACCTTTCCAGTCAAATACTGCAATTTGTGTTGCCTGTTTGTTTTGTGTATCCTCAGACCATTTTGCATAAATATAATTATTTGAAGAAAATAAGTAGGTGCATCCCTCTATAACTCCATCATTTATAATGGGGTTTTGTTTGAGATATTTAGGCTGAATATATTTATGGAATGATTCTCTTTTTATATTTTGATTTTCCATTGAAAATATTTCTAAATGCAGTCCACAGGTAGTTGCATAGGCATATTTTGTAGCATCAGGTTTAAGTGTTCCGGCAAATTTATAGGTATAAAAAAGATTTCTGTATTTAGAATCAGATTTGTCTATTTCGGTGAGAACGGGCTTCTCTTTGTAACAACAAAGCGTATCGCCCACTTCGTTAAGAATTGCCACCCTATAATCCCTATGCTTTCTAAAATCACCTATAGAATAAAAAGTGTTGTTTTCTAAATAGCAAGTCCTTTTAGAGTTTTTAATATCGTTCAATGGTATCTCTTTATTATATTGATAAGAGCTCTTGTTTGTTAAAATTGAGTCGATGCTATAAGATATATTTTTATGAGCTCCAATAGCATAAATCATTCTATTCTTTTGATCAATGGACATATCAAAATTTGCAGGTAACTCTCCCGGACCATTCCCGCTTTCTCCAAACGTAGCAAGAAGAGCACCACTTATGTGGTTATAAATATAGAATTCCTTTTTATCTATGGAATTCACACAATTTAGAACGAGCAGAGAGTCAATAACTTCCATTCGCCAAATATTTGTACATAAAATATCTTTTATAATGGTGTCTCCACGGATATTATCTATTTTTTTAAATTCAGGGAATTTATAAGAAGCATTGTTATTACACCCTTGCAGTGTAAAGAGGACAAAAGTGTAAAGAATAATTCTATATTTTTTTATACAAACAAGAGCCATTATCATAGTTTTAAGGGTTAATTAACACGACGGAAAAAACAAACAAGCAATAAAAGGTTTACAGAATAAAAGGCTATAACTTATACTTTTGATTATATTTTGATTATATTTTGATTATATTTTGATTATATTTATTTTCTTCAGATATAATTTTGTACCGCACCTTCTACCACAAAAAATTATCAAACGGATATCTCCCCGCATGTATTTCTGCAACCATTTTGTAAAGATCGTTGCGGAGTTTATCTACATGGGTCTTCTCTTTGGCGGAAATAAAGATGGCAGGGCTGTTCTCTTTGTACATCCAAGAGTTTTTTAGCTCCTCCAATGTATAATTTTCCGGCTTTTTGGGATTAAGATCAAACTCCGCCTGCTCCACATATTTATATGCATCCATCTTATTGAAAACCATAAAAGTAGGCTTCTCCCCCGCTCCTATCTCCTGCAAGGTCTGTTTTACCACCTTAATCTGATCTTCAAACTGCGGATGGGAAATATCCACCACATGCAGCAGAATATCTGCCTCGCGCACCTCGTCCAGTGTACTCTTAAACGATTCTACCAGCTGATGAGGTAATTTACGGATAAACCCAACCGTATCGCTCAATAAAAACGGCACATTTTCAATCACAATTTTACGCACGGTAGTATCTAGGGTGGCAAACAATTTATTCTCTGCAAAAACATCGCTTTTAGCCAGTAGATTCATTAATGTACTTTTACCCACATTGGTGTATCCAACAAGAGAGATTCTCACTAAATTCCCCCTGTTTCCCCTTTGTGAAGCCATCTGCTTATCTATCTTCTTAAGCTGCTCTTTTAGTTTGCTTATCTTATCCAGAATAATACGGCGGTCGGTCTCAATCTGACTCTCTCCCGGCCCTCTCATACCAATACCTCCCCGCTGCCTCTCCAGATGAGTCCACATCCTGGTAAGACGCGGCAACAAATACTGATACTGCGCCAGTTCAACCTGTGTCTTGGCATACGCTGTCTTGGCCCTTTGCGCAAAAATATCCAGAATCAGATTGGTTCTGTCCAGAATCCTGCACTCCAGTTCCCTCTCTATATTCCTTAACTGAGACGGAGTAAGCTCATCATCAAAAATCACCAAAGAAATTTCATTTTCGGTAATATAAGCCTTAATTTCCTCCAGTTTTCCACTCCCGATATACGTTTTTGTATTAGGCCTGTCTACCCGCTGGATAAACTTTTTCTCACCAATAACCCCTGCTGTTTCTGCAAGGAACTGCAGTTCATCCAAATACTCATTAACCAGTTCTTCCGAACCGGCAGCCGTAATCACACTTACAAAAACCGATCTCTCCATGTTATTTATATTAAATTATTCGTAATCTTAGAAACAAATATAGGTAGTTTCTCAAATTCTACAAAAGTATCAACTATATTTGTACTAACATTCAATCTTTAACTTATGAAACTAAATTTTTTTGCACTAACACTCTTTACTTTTCTTTTTGCAGCAGCAACCCCCATTTTCTCACAATCCACACTAAGAGAGCACGGTATAAAAACAGGAATCTTTAAAACCGGTACCAATAACGCCATATCAGATGTCCCCGGAGTAACAGTGGGGCAGGTAACTTGTATAAAAGGGGAAGATATACGAACCGGTGTAACCGCAATCATTCCCCATCAGGGAAACATATTCAGAAAAAAAGTCCCCGCAGCTATCTACATCGGAAACGGATTCGGCAAACTGGCCGGCTATAGCCAAGTAAAAGAATTAGGCAACATAGAAACCCCTGTAATCCTTACAAATACACTAAATGTAGCAGCCGGAATAGATGGACTTATAACATACACTCTGCAACAGCCCGGTAATACCAACATTGCCTCCGTAAATGCTGTGGTAGGCGAAACCAACGACGGAAGCCTCAATAACATTAAAGCCAGATATATAACTCCCGATATTGTATTGCAGGCCATTGCCGCCGCCAAATCCGGCCCGGTAGCGCAGGGGAGCGTAGGAGCCGGCACAGGCACCATCTGTTTTGGATTTAAAGGGGGCATAGGCACTTCCTCCAGAGTATTACCTAAAAGCCTTGGCGGATACACCGTTGGGGTAATTGTACAAAGCAACTACGGCGGCGTTCTGGAAATAGCCGGTGTACCGATAGGGCAACTTCTTGAGAAATACTCATTTAAAGAAAACGTTATGCAAGATGTAGATGGCTCCTGCATGATGGTTGTAATTACCGATGCTCCCGTAGACGCCCGCAATCTTGAACGAATAGCTAAACGCACCATGATGGGTCTTGCCAAAACCGGCGGCATAGCCTCCAACGGCAGCGGCGATTACGTAATAGCCATGTCTGTCTGTCCCGATAACCTTATAGATGAATCCAAGCCCCTTTACCAACCCAAACTCCTCCAGAATGACGATATGAGTTCTCTCTTCCTCGCCACCATAGAGGCTACCGCCGAAGCATTATGGAACTCCCTGTTTATGGCAACAACCGTAAAAGGATACAACGGGAGAGAGGTAGAGCCAATTCCGGTAAAAGAGGTGGTTAAGTTTTTGAAGAGGTAGGTAGAGTAACTTATAAATTTAAAAATAAAACCCACCGGAAAATAATTTCAGGTGGGCTAAATTTTATAGTATAATAAGAAATTACAACTTTATTTGAATTAATTTATCTGCTATTCCACTCATATACCAATCACTAGGATTTTGAGTTGTTAACCAATCTTTAAATTTAGGATATGCATCCATAAAAGGTTCTTTTTCATAAGGGAAAGGAAAAGCCTTAAAATTCCAATCCCATTTTGATTCTATAACCTTAATAGCCCAAACAAAGTTACCTTCAGACATATATTTACCCGGTAAAACGCCAGCACTTCCCGCCATAAACGTTGAACCATATTGCCTCTCGTGAATCTCAAGTATATTTCCGTCTGATAATGGTCTTCCAATAAAAATATCAAAAATATCTTTGCCATTATATTTAACGGATCTTATAGGGCTAAAAGTAATAGTACAACCAACTGTTTGTCTATCCCCTGCAAACTTTCTATCTGTATTAGAATAGATGGTTGCTAAATTTGTTGTAACATGTAAAATTAACTCACTATCAACTGTAGTAGGATTTTTAACTTTCTCTACTTTAATAATGTCTTCTTTTTTTGTTTCTTTATCTTTATTTGGAAGAACAATCAGGTCACCTACATCGTTGGAATTAACACCCTCAACTCTAATATAAACATCATTAGGAAGAGATCCTCCAGCTGCAACAACGTTTAATATGATAGAGATTTCTCCCAATATACCTTTCTCTACCTTTACCGCATTATCAAATGCTACAACAAGGTCATTAAAATCGTAATCTCCTAAAGCTGGATACAAATCTTCAAATAGCATTGTCCCTCTAATGCGTGTTGTGGAAGTAGTAGATGAGCTGGTAGCTTTGGTATCAAGGACAGATTCCTCTGCTTTGCAATCATTTGGTATTGTAATATTAACCTTATCACTTACTGTAATATTAATCATTTTATATGCACCACTTGTTTGCATATACTGCATGTACAATTCTGTATTTGCCTTAGGTACAGTTAGTGTAAAAGTATTTGATTCTTTACTAATATATAAATCTGCAAGTAAGCAATTCTCAGTACAATCACTTGCTGTAAATAGTTTTACTCTTGTTCCGTAAGAAAGAGGAGTAAAAGTGCATTGAATTTCTTTTGATGTTCTCCAATCAAAATTTGCGGGAATTACCAAATCTGTTAACTTTTTTGGTTCTGTTGGCTCTTCGCCATTTCCTGTATTATCTTTAACACAAGAAGCCACTGCTACCAAACATGCAGCAATAGCAAATAGTTTTATAAACTTTTTCATAAAAAAATTATATTTTTCGCAAGGTAAAAAAAAATATGTTAAGAGAGTACATCTTTTTTAACATATTTAAATTATTTTCTGCAAGAGCCGCTATCTTTTAATTAAAAAGGGTTGACCTTTGGAGTCAACCCTATCATTCTTTTTTGGGACCGGCCCATTATACGTAATGCTGCTGTTATTTCAACTGGAAGATAACAGGGAAAGTAAACCTTACTTTTACAGCTTTACCCCTTTGTTTACCCGGAGCCCATTTTGGTGAGCTGGAAACAACCCTTACGGCCTCTTTATCCAAAGATGAATCAACACCTCTAAGTACTTTAACATCACTAACTCTACCGTCTGTATTAACAGTAAACTGTAATGTTACACGGCCTTGAACACCATTTTCTTTTGCAATCTCGGGATAAACAACTTGTGCGAATACCCATTTTGTAAAGTCATTCTGGTCGCCACCTCTAAAGGTTGGTTTTTCCTCTACAATTGCAAACGGAACTTCTTCTTCAACTGCAGCCTCTTCTGTTGTGTTTTGGACTACATAGTTTTTAATTTCAACACCCAGACTTTTATCATCTTCTGAAGAGATAAGCAGTTTATCGTCTACTTTAACGTCATCATCTACGATGTCTATAATATCCGATACTACAGGTTCTTTTAACTCTGCAGGGGGAGGGGGAGGTGTATCTTGAGTAATAGGAACTTGTTCTTCCTCAATGACTACCTTATTGTCTGCAGCTAAAGTGGAAGTAGCTTTTTCGCTTGTACTCCATTCAAATGCTCCCAGAACAATGGCGAGAGAGATAATTAATCCAATTTCCTTGAATAACAGTTTTTTGTTCTCCAAGCTTGCTTTTGGTGATTTTTTTATTTCCATATTAATTAGCGTATTTCGTATTTAAGCGGTGTAAAATTAGTAAAATATTTACAATAATATTAAAAAATGTTAATAAAAATTTTCATTATTTTAATATGCTCATGATAATCAACGTGTTGCGAAATATTATTTTTCTCATCTATTTGTTAATAAATAAGAAAATACCCTTAATTATTACATTTGGTAATTCAACTAAGGGTATTTAGCTTGCTATTATCTACAAAACTTAGATAAGTTTCATCTCGTGAAGAACGTTATTTGTTTTTCTAGTAGCATCTGCGCTCTTGTTGAATAACTCTTGTTCTTCTTTGTTCAGTTTTAGTTTAACGATTTTCTCGCAACCGTTTTTACCAATTACGGCAGGAACTCCAATGCAAATATCTTTCTGGCCGTATTCTCCGTCAAGGGCTACGCAGCATGGATATACTTTTTTCTCATCCATAACAATGGATTTAACCAAAACTGCTCCGGCAGCACCCGGTGCATACCAAGCAGAAGTACCAAGTAATTTTGTAAGGGTTGCTCCGCCAACCATTGTATCGGCAACAACTTTCTCCCATACTTTTTTAGGAAGAATTTCCTGAATAGGAACCCCTCTGTAAGCAGCAAAACGAATAAGAGGAATCATGGTGGTATCACCGTGACCGCCTATAACCATTCCTTCAATATCACTAGCAGGAGCTTTAAGAGCCTGGCTCATATAGCATTGGAATCTGCTGCTATCCAAAATTCCACCCATACCTATTACTCTGTTCTTTGGAAGACCTGTTTTCTTAAGAGTAAGATATGTCATTGGGTCCATAGGATTTGCAATAATAATGATAATTGCTTTTGGAGAGAATTTAAGAACATTCTCAACAACGCCGCTTACGATGCCGGCGTTAACACCAATCAGTTCTTCTCTTGTCATACCCGGTTTTCTTGGAATACCGGAGGTTACAACAACAACGTCTGATTTAGCTGTCACTTTATAATCATTTGTAACACCTGTAACTTTTGTATTGAACTGGTACAGATTTGCTGTTTGCATCATATCTAATGCTTTACCCTCTGCAACACCCTCTTTAATATCAAGAAGAACGATTTCTGAACAGAATTTCATGTGTAACATTGCGTTTGCACAAGTTGCGCCTACGTTACCGGCACCAATAACACTTACTTTAGCCATAATATTTAAGTTTTTATTATTATTTTGTTTAGCGTTTTGCTAAGCAATCAGCCTGCAAAAACCATACAAAAATAGGTAAAATTGTTTATGATTGTAATAAAAAAAGCAAGATATTGGGTATAAATAAATAATATCTGCCAACAGGTCCGACAAATATTATTTATTTGTGCTGTTAAGTATTAGAGAATGAGATTATTAATTGTCATAATGGATAAATTTGCACTTGTTGTCAAAATTGAGTTCCTCTCCTCCTGTTAAGCTAACTTTGTAACCGACTCTATCTTTCTCTATTTTAAGAATTTTGGCATTGGGTTTATTGGTGATCATGTAGGAGAGAATAGCGGCAGGAACGGCTGTATTTGGGACGGTTTGGGCAGATGTAATAATCACCTTGTTTTTTTCGCCCTCTTTTACTAATTGCAGAATCTTAAGTTTGTTGTCCTCGCCAAGCATCATATCCAATAAAATGAAATTATAATTGTATAGGACTATTTTTCCTTTTGCCTCTTGGAACGATTCCGCATGTTCAACTACATAGTTATAAGGCTGTAACGCTTGTTCTATTCATTGTGCAAAATCTTTCTGGTCTTCAACAATAAGGATTTTCATAAGGTGCTCTGTTCTAATTTTATCCGTTCTGACATTAAAGACATAGATATAATTTTGAATTTTTACTGAAATGTGCAGAGCCGGATTCTCTAAAAAGTGTTATCTTTGACGCAGTATTCTTTGTCTAACTACTCTATTTTCAGATAAAAACAAATCAAAAACGGTATGATCAGATATTTTAATAAAGAGGTGAAATTTAATTTAAAAGCAAAAAGAATCATCAGCGCATGGCTTAAAAGCATGATTGAAGAGCATGGTAAACAATGCAAAGATTTAAATATCATTTTTTGCACGGATAGTTATATTCTGGAAATAAATAATCAATTCCTCAATCATAATTACTTCACCGATATTATAACGTTTGATTATTGCGAGGGGAAAGATTTATCGGGGGAATTATATATAAGTATAGATACCGTTAAGCTGAATGCCGTAGAGTACAAACAGGAGTTCTTAACGGAGCTGCATCGGGTGATTGTGCATGGGGTACTTCATTTGCTGGGGTACGATGATCATAAAAAAGCGGATATTGCAAAAATGAGGGAGGCTGAGGCAAAGAGTCTGGATTTACTTGAGAAACTTAGGAAGATTCAATAATTGGTTAAGAGAAGCGAATAGAGCAGATGAATAATAGGTACGATACAATAGTAATAGGAGCGGGGCATGCCGGATGTGAGGCGGCTGTTGCTGCTGCAAAAATGGGACAGAGGGTTTTGCTGATTACCATGGACATGAATAAAATTGCCCAAATGTCATGCAACCCGGCAATAGGAGGAATTGCAAAAGGGCAGATTGTGCGGGAGATTGATGCTTTGGGTGGGTGTTCCGGTTTGGTTACCGATGCTAGTACCATTCAGTTCAGAATGCTAAACAGATCAAAGGGACCTGCCATGTGGAGTCCGCGTGCGCAGTGCGATAGGGTCTATTTTTCCTTCAATTGGCGATATATTATAGAAAATACAAAAAACCTTTTTATTTGGCAAGATGTCGTAAATGACTTAATTGTTGAAAATGAGAAAGTTAAAGGAGTTTCAACGGTTTTAGGCGCAATATTTGAAGCCCGCACGATCGTTATTACAGCAGGGACGTTTCTAAACGGCCAATTATTTATAGGAAAACAGACAACTTGCGGGGGTAGAGTAGGGGAGCTCTCCTCGTATGGGCTAACTGAAAAATTGTTGCAATGCGGAATTGAATCGGGACGAATGAAAACCGGAACGCCTCCCCGCCTTGATGCAAAATCCATTGATCTCTCTAAATTAGAAATTCAATATGGCGATTCCGCTCCGGCACGCTTCTCCTTTTTAAATAATCCTTCTCCAATTCAGTCAGTTCAACCATCCAGTGGGCAATTGCTTCAA
>JAVWIB010000002.1:16563-36128 GCA_036639755.1 Bacteroidales bacterium | reverse complement strand
AATGGGGTAAAACAGATGAGTTGTTATATGGTGCACACCAATGAAACCGTTCATGATATTTTAAGGGAGGGTTTTAAGGATTCGCCTCTTTTCTCGGGAAAGATTCATGGGGTAGGTCCGCGCTATTGTCCGAGTATAGAGGATAAGCTCAGAACGTTTGCGGGGAAAAACACGCATCAACTTTTTTTGGAACCGGAAGGGTGGGATACTCATGAGTACTACCTCCAAGGATTTTCTTCTTCCCTTTCGTTGCAGACACAGTTGGATGCATTGCGGCAAATTCCCGGACTGGAGCATGTAGAGATTTATAGACCTGCCTATGCGGTGGAGTATGACTATTTTCATCCTACCCAGTTAAAGCAAACGCTAGAGTCTAAAATGATAGAGGGACTTTATTTTGCCGGACAGGTAAACGGAACAACGGGTTATGAGGAGGCAGCCGCCCAGGGATTAATGGCTGGAGTGAATGCTGCTCTTAAGATACAGGGAAAAGAACCTCTTATCTTAAAAAGAGATCAGGGCTATATAGGCGTTTTGATTGACGATCTTGTTACCAAAGGGGTGGACGAGCCGTACCGGATGTTTACCTCCAGAGCGGAGTATAGGATTTTGCTAAGACAAGATAATGCCGATTTGCGTTTAACCGGATTGGGATATGAAATAGGGCTTGTAACCAAAGACCGATACGAATTAATGCATGCGAAATATGATACCGTAGCTCAGGTTACAGCAATGTTGGATAATGAATCGGTAGAGCCCGGTGAGATTAATCCATTTCTGGAACGTATTGGTACCTCTGTCTTGCCGCAAAAGAAAAAGATCTCCGATATTTTATCTAGGCCACAGGTAAATATAAGTGATCTGCTGGAAAATGTTCCACATGGAACATTTGTAAAAGATACCATCCGGGAACTTGATAAACAATTTATTCCGCAGGATAAATTCTCTTCCAATCCGCAGGATTCAGATTCAACATTAAAACTACCATACAATCCACAGCAGAAATCTCAATTAACCGGTTGTTTGCAATCGGATGTTTTGGAAAGTGTTGAGATTGCTGTTAAATACCGTGGCTATATTCAGCGTGAACAACGCATTGCCGATAAAATATTAAAACTGGAAAATATAACAATCCCTGATACGTTTGATTTTGCCAAAGTAACATCCCTCTCTATTGAGAGCCGTCAAAAACTAATGAAGCACCGCCCCTCCACCATAGCTCAGGCTTCCCGCATCCCCGGCGTTTCCCCTGCGGATATCTCTGTCTTGCTTATTTTCTTTGGCCGATAGGAGGCATTCGCAGTGCCATAAGCGGCATATTTTCCATGATACGCCTTTTAGGTATCGTATGCTTTTTGTTGTCATATGCCTCTTTGGTGCCGCATATTTTTTCCTATCGTGCTTTTCTTTACTATTGTGCTTCTTTGTTAGAGTATTCTTCTTTGTTATTATATCCCTTTTTGCCGTTATACTCCTCTTTAGTGTGGTGCTTTTTTTTATTACTAGATGTCTATTTGTCTTTGTATACCTCTTTCTTATTGCACACCTATTAAAATGTTCCACGTAGAACATTTTGTCAATTTGCATGTGTAACTATCTATTCGATTGGAGTATAAAATAGTTTATCTGTATAATTGATACACAAAATAAAGTCATGTTGTTTGATTCGTGTAGGTGTAATTCCTATAGAATAGTTAATTATGCTATTTTACAGTTATTTGGCATATCTAATATAAATGAAAGATACATTCTTTATTCCATGGGGAAATTAAAGAAGCTATTGGTGTGGATGTTTGTAGAGATGTTTTCATTAAGTATTTTTACAAGAGCAAAGGGGGCGGGGGAGGAGGAGACAGAAGCGGCAACAGGGGAGGAGGAAACAGAGGCGGCAACAGGCAAGGAGGAGACAGAAGCGGCAACAGGGAAGGAAGAAATAGAGGCTGAGGCTAAAGCTGTAGGGGTATCAGAACAAGAAATGCTACCGGTAATGGATGTAGCGGGGGAGGTGTCAGACAAAGAGATGGAGCCGGGAGTATGTGCAGACGTGGAAGCATCGCAGGCTACGGTTGTTTTGAAATAGGGGTCAAATTCTCCAATCCTGAGCATGTAATTTAGTAACTCAGGGCTCCATTCAAAGCGGTTTGGATAAGTTTGAGCAATATGATTAAACAGCAGGGAGGCTTCCGGTATTTGAGGATGATCCAAATTGGCATGAGAAAGGATCTCTGCTAAAGCAGGAGGTAAGCAAAAATTCCCCTTTGGAATCTCTCTAATAAGTCCCAGTGCCCTGTAAAAATCAAACAAGTCGGCATTGGCCGGCCGAGCAATTAAAAAACTTTCTCCCCGTAATTTCAGCAAAGAGGATATATATTGTATCAATTTGATACTTAATCTTTGTCCCCGTGCTGCTTCTGTTGTGGCAACGCCATACAGATATTGGCCGTGTAAATTCTCCCCTAGAGCAGATTTATAAGTTATCGGGATTAAAAAAAGAGTGGATAAAATGGGACCGGGGGTGCCGGAAGTGGAGGAAATAGTGATTTCGGGGGCATGAGAGGAAATGTGTGTGGGGTTGCTATCGGAGATTTTTGTGTTGCTAACTTGTGTTTTGGGGACACAACAAGAGGCGTTTTGCGGATTGTTCGTCTGTGCCCTGTAAACATATACCTCGGAGAGAAAGAATAAATAGGTAAAAACGTTGTGCAGGTACGATTCATCCGTAGTAAAACATTCTCGCCAGATGGATTTAATGGCGGGAATATCGTTTGTGGTTGCTTGTTGTATGCAGAAATCTTGCATTGCTAGCTTTGAGTTTTATAAATATCCTCAATAACAGAAGCATATTTTTTATGAATATTGTTCCGTTTTAATTTTAATGTCTGGGATAACGTGTTGTTATTGGTGCTCCACTCATCTTCAACTAACCGTTCTTTCCGTATTTGTTCATAAGGTGCAAGCCGTTTATTAACTTGTTCAACCTCCTTTCGGAACCTCTCTATGATGAGCGGATTCTCAATCAGTTCTTGATTATTGCTGTAATTAACTTTGTATTTGGCAGCCCAGTAATGAAGTTTATTAAAATTAGGGATGATAATAGCACTTGGGAATTTTTGATTTTCTCCAAATACAATGCAGTTTTCTATAAAAGAAGATTCTTTAAGCATATTTTCAATTACCTGAGGAGCTACATATTTACCTGCGGAAAGTTTGAAAATCTCTTTTTTGCGGTCGGTAATTTTTAGATATTTGCCATCTTGCAAATAGCCGATATCTCCGGTATGCAGCCATCCTTGTTCATCAATAACCGCCTTTGTATAATTGGGATCTTTATAATAACCAAGCATAATATGCGGTCCACGGGTAAGAATTTCCCCATCTTCGGCAAATGAAAGTTCGGTGCCGTCAAAAGGAGGGCCAACCGTTCCAATTACATTAATTCCGCTGTTCGGATTGTTTACAGCAATTACCGGAGAGGCTTCTGTCATTCCGTAGCCCTCAAAAATATGTAGTTTTGCCGCATTAAAAAGGCGTATAATACGTGCTCCTATGGCAGAACCTCCCGATACTACAAGCATTTCTTTCCCCCCCAGAGCTGCGCGCCATTTGCTGTACACCAGCTTATCGGCGAGCTTAAGCCGTAGCAGATAAAACGGATTTTTATTGTAGTAATCGAATTTTGTTCCAAACTTAAATGCCTGATCATAAATGATTCTCTTGGCTCCCGATAAATTTTTTCCGGCACTTTCCAGTTTTACAAACATTTGTTCCAGAACACGTGGGACGGCGCAGAAACCATCTGCATGGCAGCTTGCCAGATCTGCCGCAATGGTGGCCAGATTCTCGGCATAGTACGTGCTTATGCCAAGGTACTGATATTCATAATTCATACTGCGTTCGTAAATATGACATAACGGCAAGAAACTCAGCATTTTGCAACTACTGTCTTTAACCTGTTTGCGGGCATGCCCTATTGCGTTGAACAACAAATTCTTATGAGAAAGCATCACCCCTTTGGGAGTGCCGGTAGTTCCCGATGTATAAATAATTGTAAATAACTCGTTCTCACCAATCGAGTGTTTGTTTTCCTCTATGAATGATTCATATTGAGGATATTTTGTAGTTCCTCTATCTATAATATCCTGTAAGATAGTAGTTTGAATGCCATTCTCCCGTATTATATTCTGCGGATGCGAGTCCATGATAATAATCCGGGGCTTTTGCTCCATTTGTAAATAAGCAGCTGCTATACGGTTTAAGAAAATTTCATTTCCGACACAAATAACTTTGGCTTCGCTATGGGTAAAAATATGCTGAAAGTCCTCGGTTCCCAACGTTGTATAAACCGGAACGTGCACCATATGGGCCAGTCCAAGAGCCATATCAATAAAATTCCACTCGGGACGATTATTACAGATTGTAATCACTTTATCACCGGCGGATAGGCCAAAATCCAGAAATCCGGCAGCAAGATGGTGAGAAGTTGCCCGATACGTATCCGTACTCACTTTCTGCCAGCTTCCATTTACTTTCCTACTAAGAATATCATCCTTGGGGTATAAGGCACACAGCCTCTCCAGAATGTCGAAAATCCTTGTTGTTTCCATATCTATAACAAATTACGAATATCCTGTACAAACAAATCGATATCTTCTTTTGTTGTGCAGAAAGAGCACATCCAGCGAACCTCATTGGTTTGTTCCTCCCAGATATAAAAATAATGTTTCTTGAGGAGTTCCTCTATAAGGGGTAATGGTAAAATTGCAAAAACAGAATTGCTGTCTACGCTTTTAGATAGTTTAACTTGCGGTATATCTTTTAATTGATCTGCCAGATAGCGAGCCATGGCGTTAGATTGCCGGGCCAGTTTTAGATAAAGATCATCTTTAAGATATGCCTCAAATTGAGCCGCAATAAATCTGCTCTTTGAGTAAAGCTGTGTTGCCTGTTTTCGCATATATTGCAAAATATCTGCGGCGTGCGTGTTTTCCTCTTTGTTAAATACCACAACAGCCTCACCCATAAGCAATCCGTTTTTGGTGCCACCAAAAGAGAGAACATCAACTCCACAATCTGTAGTAAACTCTTTAATAGGCATATTAAGAGATGCTGCAGCATTTGAAATTCTGGATCCGTCTACATGCAGATAACAATGATAACTATGCATAAGATCTGCCAGTTCTTTAATCTCTGCCGGAGTGTATATGGTTCCCAGCTCGGTAGGCTGTGAAATGGATAGGATTGCAGGTTGTGAATGATGCTGGAATCCAAAGCCCGTGAGACCTTTCTTTACCTCATGGGGAGAAACCTTGCCATTGGGAGCATTCAGAGGCACTATTTTGGCTCCCGACAACTTTTCGGGTGCTCCGCACTCGTCCACGTTAATATGAGCGGTATTTGGTGCTAAAATGGAATTGTAGCTATTTGTAAAGCAGGAGAGGGCCACCGCATTTGCTCCGGTTCCGTTAAACACAAAAAATGCCGTACAGTCTCCCCCCAAAAGATCTTCCAGTTTATGCAGAACACTTCGGGTATAAGTATCTTCGCCGTAAGCAATTGCAAAATTATTGTTTTCTTTTATAATAGCCTCCATGATAAGAGGATGGACTCCCGAATGGTTGTCGCTTCCAAAACTATGCTTCATAATTAATTAATTTATAGGATAAGATAATAGGGGAAAATACGGCTACTAAAGTAGTAAAAAAGTAATTACCTGATACTTTTGCTTACCAGATTTATTCTTTTCTTGCTTGTTGTGTGCCCTTTGTAATAATAAAGTACAAGGCTTGAGTCATTCTCAAAGTAAATGGTATTTAAGAACTTATCATCTGCTGTATAATTTTGGAGGCTTGTTTCCCATAATGCGATTGGGGATACGATTTTATAAAATTGGTATAGCCCTGTTCATCATTTTTTTGGTTTCCGATTTTGTTTGTGCCTGCCCCGCCAAGGTACAAAGCAGAAGGGTAAAGAGAAAAAAATAGTTCATAGACAATAGGAAATGATAAAAGGGCGTTCAAAAGTAATTTTGCCCACCCTTTTTGAGATTTATGTATAAAATACCGGATTATTTGCAAATAGCAGCATAAGCGGCAGCATCAAGAAGAGCTTCCAATTCTTTTGGATTACTGATCTCAACTTTAACCATCCAACCGGTTCCGTAAGGATCTGTATTAACCGATTCGGGAGCACTTTCAAGCTCTGCATTTACCTCAATAACAGTTCCTGAAATAGGCATAATAGCATCAGCTACTGTTTTAACAGCCTCAATGGCACCAAAAATCTCGCCTGAAGCCAGATTCTCGCCTTCTGTCTGGATGTCTACAAAAACAACATCACCCAATTGGCTTTGAGCATAATCAGTAATACCTATTGTAGCAATATTGCCGTCTACTTTTACCCATTCGTGGTCATTAGAGTACTTTAGATTACTAGGAGTATTCATATTTTTTATGTTTTTATGTGTTTATAAAGATTATTGGACAAATGTATTAAAATATTTTTATTTTTTATCATTGCGCATGCGCTAACTCACTTAGATTTAAATTTACAACCGCTTCAGCGAGAATTTTATAAATTCCTCAATGGTATAATTAGGATTCTCCTTGGCAATCGTTTTAAGAACTTTGTCGGCGGCGGCTTTGTTAAAGCCAAGCATAACAAGGGCGGAGAGGGCCTCGTCAAGATTGGCGGAACCGGGACTCTGAATAAGCAGATCAACAGAGGAGCCGCTCCCTTTGGCAATTTTATCTTTAAGATCGATGATAACTCTTTGGGCGGTTTTTATCCCTATCCCTTTTATGCTTTTAATACGGTTAACATCTCCGGTAACAATAGCATTCCTTATTTCGCCGGAACTCATAGAGGAGAGCATCATCCGGGCAGTATTGGGGCCTATTCCCGATACCTCTATCAGCATCATAAAAATACTCCGTTCTTCTTTTGTGAAAAAGCCGTACCAAAGCTCTACATCCTCTCTGACATGATGATAGATATATAATTTTGTCTCTTTAAGAGGTTGAATATCGGTGAAACTCTGGAGAGAAATCTGCAATTTGTATCCTATTCCGTTGTTCTCAATCACAGCCTCTGTGGGGGTGATTTCTGTTAGTTGTCCTGTAATATAATCGTACATGTAAAAAGTTATTTTGCAACAATAGCTACAAATTTATGTTTTTTAACTGATAAGTTTTATATTTTTGTCAAAAAGTTGATAACCATGAATACAATTGAAGATATCAGAGGGTTATTTCCTGCACTTGAGCAGAAAATGTATGGAAGGCCGTTGGTTTATTTAGATAATGCTGCCACATCGCAGAAGCCTGTGCCGGTGATTGACCTTATAAACAGGATGAACGGCGGAGTGAATGCAAATGTTCACCGTGCTATGTATCATCTTGCCGATGAGGCAACTATGTTATACGAGGCTGCGCGCGACAGGGTAAAAGAGTTTATAAATGCTCCCGATAGAAACAATATCATTTATACATCGGGAACTACGGCTGCCATTAATTTGGTTGCAGATTGTTTTTGCCGGAGGTATCTTAAGGCGGGGGATGTGGTGATTGTTACCGAGGATTCGCATCATTCCAATATTGTTCCATGGCAGTTTGCGTGCGAAAAGGCGGGGGCCTTTTTGAGGGTATTGCCGGTGAAAGATAGTGGGGAGTGGGAGGTGAAAGCCCTGTTTGATTTGATTGATGATAGGGTGAAATTGATTGCCGCACCCCATATTTCCAATGTGTTGGGAATTGTAAATCCTGTTGAGGAACTCATTAAACTGGCTCACGGGTATGAGATTCCGGTGCTGATTGACGGGGCACAGGGGATTGTGCATGAGAAGGTGGATGTGCAGGCGTTGGATTGTGATTTTTATGCATTCTCGGCCCATAAAATTTATGGTGCTACGGGGGTGGGTGTTTTGTATGGGAAAACAAAGTGGCTGGAGCAAATGCCTCCGTATATGGGGGGTGGCGATATGGTTGGAACGGTTACGTTTGAAAAGACGACTTATGCTCCGCTGCCGCTTAAATATGAGGCGGGAACCCCTAATTTTATTGGGGCTGCATCGTTAAAACCGGCGTTGGATTTTGCTGCGGCAATACGAGAGGGAGATCTTGGGAAAGCGGTTTACAGAGAAGAACAAAATATTATTGATTATATGAACAGGGAACTTTCTGCTATTGAGGGTGTTGTACGATATGGTACGGCCGATAGAAAGATTCCGTTGTTTTCTTTTAATGTGCAGGGGTGTCATGCGGGTGATTTGGCGCAGATTATGGATAAAATGGGGGTTGCGGTGCGTACCGGTTTAATGTGTGCCGAGCCGCTTATGACCCGGTTTGGGGTTACAAGTATGGTGAGGGCCTCGTTTGCTCCGTATAATACATTGGCGGAGGCGGAGTATTTTATTCAATCGCTTAAACGGGCGGCTGCTATGTTAAAATAGAAATGATACTTAAAAAATAAATAAAATGAGCATACAAGAAATAGAAGATCAGATTGTTGAGGAGTTCTCTATCTTTACCGACTGGTTGGATAAATACGAGTATATAATTGAGCTTGGGAAGAATGTTCCGGTAATTGAGCAGGCGGCCAAGACCGATGAGAATTTAATAAAAGGGTGTCAGAGCCGTGTGTGGTTGAGTTGCTCCGTTAAGGATGGGCGGCTTTATTTTTCGGCCGATAGCGATGCTATTATTACCAAAGGGATTATCTCTTTGCTGATAAGAGTTTATAACGGGCAGACTCCGGCCGATATTATGGCCTCCGACTTATCGTTTATCTCCAAGATTGGGTTGCAGGAGAACTTATCTCCAACACGAGCTAATGGATTGGTTTCCATGATAAAACAGATTAAGATTTATGCAATGGCGTATGCTTTCAAATAAAACATGAATGCAAAACGGGCAAATCAAAAAATAATTACAATGACAATAGAAACATTACAAAGAGATGTGGTACGGGCGCTCCGTCAGGTTTATGATCCGGAGATTCCTGTAAATATTTATGATCTGGGTTTGATTTATGAAATAAAAATAGAGGATGATCATAAAGTATTTGTTAAAATGACATTAACTGCTCCCAATTGTCCTATGGCAGATCAATTGCTTGAAGATGTGAATGATGCGGTAAAAGAGACCCCCGGCGTTACCGATGCGGCCATTGAGCTGGTATTTGAGCCGGCCTGGGATAAAAGCCGTATGAGCGAGGAGGCTATGCTGGAACTTGGAATGCTGTAGGTCATGTATAGAGTTTATCTGCTTCTGGGAAGCAACATGGGTGACCGCAAGGCGGTTATAGAGCAGGCAACAAGAGAGCTGATAGATGCTTTGCTGCCTGATTATTTAGAGATTGGTTCGTTGGATGAGGCGGTGAATACTTCGCAAATGTATGAGACGGAGCCGTGGGGCTTTGAGTCTCCCGATAAATTTATGAATCAGGCATTTTGTTGTGTTACGGAGCTTGAGCCGCAACAGGTTCTGAGTGAGTGTTTGCGGATAGAAAAAGAGTTGGGACGGGTACGAAATTCAGAGCAGTACGGAGCGGACGGGAAACGGATTTACTCATCAAGAGTGATAGATATTGATATATTATTGATTGATAAACAGGAGTTTGTTGTCTCGGCGATAAATGATGCGGAGGCCGGAAAGGACAAAAGAGGGGAGAAAATAGGAAATGGGATGAAAGGGGAGAAACGTAAGAATGGAAAGCCCGGTGAGAGTGGGGAGAAATGCCCGCAGCAGAGATGGGTTGAGGTAACCGTAAATACATCTGATTTAATTATACCCCATCCGCGGTTGCATGAGAGGGAGTTTGCCCTTAAGCCGCTGCGGGAGTTGCGCCGTACTATTTAAGAGATGTTTTAATTTCATTCTAAAGTCCAAACAATCTCTTAGCCGAATTTTTTGCTACTTTTGCACAGCCAAAATAGCACACAAGAAAAAATTAAAATAAAGATATTATGACACAGGAAGACCTTTTTAAGAATCTTATCGCTCATACCAAAGAGTATGGGTTTATTTTCCCATCGAGCGAAGTTTATGACGGATTAAGTGCGGTTTACGATTACGGACAACTGGGATCGGAGCTCAAAAACAATATTAAAAAGTATTGGTGGAATGCAATGGTAAGGCTTAACGAGAATATTGTGGGGATTGATTCCGCTATTTTTATGCATCCTAAAATTTGGGAAGCATCGGGTCACGTAGGGGCCTTTAATGATCCTCTGATTGATAATAAAGATTCTAAGAAAAGATATAGGGCAGATGTGCTTCTGGAAGATTATATAGCAAAGCTGGAGGAGAAGATTCATAAGGATGTGGAGAAGGGTAAAAATAAGTTCGGAGAGGCTTTTGACCAGGTTCAGTTTTGCGCTACCAATCCCAATGTGCTTAGAAACCAGACAAAAATAGATGCTTGCCGGGGTAGGATGGTGGAGGCCCTTAATGCCAACGATCTGGCAGCTCTTAAGCAGTTGATTATTGATTGTGAGATAGTTTGCCCAATATCGGGAAGCAAGAACTGGACGGATGTAAGGCAGTTTAATCTTATGTTCAGTACCCAGTTGGGAAGTGTATCGGACGAGAGTGGAACCATTTATCTTCGTCCCGAGACTGCACAAGGTATTTTTGTGAATTATCTGAATGTGCAGAAAACAGGGCGTATGAAAATTCCGTTTGGGATTGCTCAGATTGGGAAAGCATTTAGAAATGAGATTGTTGCAAGGCAATTTATTTTTAGAATGAGAGAGTTTGAGCAGATGGAGATGCAGTTTTTTGTAAGGCCCGGCGAGGAGTTGGAATGGTTTAAGAAATGGAGGGAGACCCGTCTGAAATGGCACAAAGCAATTGGACTGGGAGAGGAGAATTACAGGTATCATGATCACGATAAACTTGCCCATTATGCAAATGCGGCTACCGATAT
Source organism: Bacteroidales bacterium (assembly GCA_036639755.1). GTDB lineage: Bacteria > Bacteroidota > Bacteroidia > Bacteroidales > UBA932 > Egerieousia. The sequence continues at coordinate 25,205 of JAVWIB010000002.1, read as the reverse complement.
TGAGTTTAATTTCCCATTTGGGTTTAAGGAGTTGGAGGGAATTCATTCCAGAACGAATTTTGATTTGAGCCGTCATCAGGAGTTTTCGGGTCGTAAATTGCAATATTTTGATCCTGAGACCAATGAAAGCTATGTTCCCTATGTAGTTGAGACTTCTGTTGGGCTGGATAGAACCGTGCTGGCCATCTTATCGGGTGCTTATAAAGAGGAACAGTTAGAGAACGCTGAGGAGAGGGTTGTTATGAAGATTCATCCTGCTTTGGCTCCTGTGAAACTGGCTGTGTTACCGCTCATTAAAAAAGATGGTCTTCCTGAGCTTGCCCGTGAGATTATGAAGACACTCAAACTGGATTTCAATTGTCAATATGATGAGAAAGATAGTATTGGAAAGCGTTATAGAAGACAAGATGCAATTGGAACGCCGCTATGTATTACAATAGACCACCAGAGCTTAGAGGATAATTGCGTTACTTTAAGAGACCGCGATTCTATGGCGCAAATCAGAATCCCGATAGCTGAACTTGCTCATAAAGTTGATGAAAAAGTGAGTATGAAAAGGTTACTAGAACTAATATAATTAAAGTTATGGAAAGATTATCGGTTGATTATATGGGACTTCGGTTAAAGTCTCCATTTATTGCAGGAAGTAGCGGATTTACCGCTAAAGTAGAAAATATTGTTGCATTGGAAAAAGCGGGAGTAGGGGCTGTGGTTCTTAAATCGCTTTTTGAAGAGCAGATTAACAGTGAGGCGGAGTTTCTTAATGAGCAGAGCGCACTTTATCCCGAGAATATGGATTACCTTTACAACTATATGAAGGAGTATTCTTTGGAGAAGTATCTTACTCTTATCCGTGATGCAAAAAAAGCGGTTAAGATTCCGGTAATTGCAAGTGTAAATTGTTACGGCAGCGGAAGCTGGATCTCGTTTGTAAAAGAAATTCAAAAGGCCGGTGCCGATGCCATTGAGATAAATATTTACTCGCTGCCCCTTTCAAAATCGCGTTCGAGCGAGAGCTTTGAGGATGAGTATCTGAATGTTGTAAAATCCATTTCTAAAGAGTGCAGCATTCCTGTTGCCATAAAGATTGGGAATAATTTTACCACCCTGCCACGGTTTGTAGATTCGTTGAAAATCTGCGGAGCAGATGCAGTTGTAATGTTTAATAAATATTATCATCCCGATATTGATTTAAAAACCCTCACCATTATTGGAGCCAATCCGTTTTCCAAAGAGGGTGATTACCGCGAGGAACTCCGCTGGATTGCCATTATCTCCTCTATGGTAAATGGGCTTGACATCTCTGCTTCTACGGGCATCCTTTGTGCCGATGATGCCATAAAGATGATTTTATCGGGAGCCAAAACGATTCAGTTATGCTCTGCATTGTATAAAAACGGCATAGGCGAAGTTGAAAAATTCCTTGCCGGTCTCAACATCTTCATGAGCGAGAAAGGCTACACCTCTTTGGATGATTTTCGCGGAAAATTAAACTACTCCAACATCTCTTCTCCGGAAAAATACGAAAGAGTGCAGTTCTTAAAGACATTTGGGTCTCAGAAATAATAAAACAGCTTGAAGAATTTGTTTCTCTTCAAGCTGTTTCCCTTTTTTAATTAACCTTATATATTAACTCTCATCACCTACATGAGATTATTAACATCTTTTACGAGTTCACCGTCAAACAGATTGAGGATGCGTTGGGTATAGGAGGCATCGTGCTGGGAGTGGGTTACCATAATGATGGTGGTTCCCTCTTTGTTTAGTTCGCTCAGCAACTCCATTACCTCTTTACCATTTTTGGAATCGAGGTTACCGGTAGGCTCATCGGCAAGAATCAGGGATGGGTTGCAAACTACGGCGCGGGCAATGGCTACACGTTGTTGTTGTCCTCCCGATAGTTGTTGAGGAAAGTGTCCGGCACGATGGCTGATATTCATTCTTTTTAAGATGTTGTTTACCATCTCTTTACGTTCCGATGCTTTAATTTTAAGATAGATTAAGGGTAGTTCTACATTTTCGTAAACGTTTAGCTCATCTATAAGGTTAAAGCTCTGGAATACAAAGCCAATATTTCCTTTACGGAATAGAGTTCTGTCTTTTTCTTTTAAATTTCCAACCTCTTTGTCTAAAAGAGTGTATTTACCGTCGGTTGGGTTGTCGAGCAATCCTAAGATATTTAAAAGGGTGGATTTACCACATCCGGAAGGGCCCATAATTGCCACGAACTCACCTTTGTTTACATCAAATGATACGCCGTTAAGGGCAATTGTTTCAATTTCCTCGGTACGGAAACTTTTCTTTAAATTTTCGACTTTAAGCATTGCCATAATCTTGTTTCTTTATTAATTATTATTTATTCGCTCTTTAAATTTTCTACAGGGTTGGCGTTGGCTGCACGGTAGGTTCTTATGGCTACAATTATAGTGACTAACAATAAGATTGCCAGGCAGCATAGTGCAAAAATCCACCAACTAAGTGTAATTTGTTTTGTATAGCTTTCCAGCATGTTGCCGGCAGCGAAATACGCTCCAACGCTGCCGACAATAGCTGCTGGCAAGGCCAGTTTTAATACATTGTTTAAAAATAGTTTAAGTAATTCAGGAACGGTTGCTCCGTTTATTTTTCGTATCGCAATCTCACTTTTGCGACGGTTTACTTCATCTTGAGTGTATCCTAAAAGTCCCATTAAGGTAATGAGCAGCACAATTGCGCCGGCATACATAACGGAGTCCTTAAATTGGCGGGTCTCTTTGTAGGTATCCACCATTTCATTTGCGTAGGATAAAACTTTTGCTTCACCATCGGGATTCGCATTTTTAATAATTTTTTCTATGGCGGCTATGTTTTGCGGGGTTATCTCTTTTAGTTTGATAATCAGCCAGTCCGTATTTTTGTATTCGTATTCGTTTTCCATGGTTTTGCCACCGTAAAATTGCACGCTGGGCCTTTTGTCTTGCAGTTGGTAACTGCCAATCAGGTAATCTTCATAGACTCCGCAGATTGTAAAGATATCGGTTGGCTCCTGACTATGTTCGGTTATAAGAATGCTCTTGCCAACCGCCCCGTCTTTCCATCCGGCCATCTCCTCCATCCTTTGTACAAAGCTGCGGCTAACCATCACCTCATTGGAGACATTTGCACTTTCTGTAAAGTTGCGCCCCTGAATAATTGGAATTTCCATGAGCTTAAAATATCCGTCACCGGCAAAATACATATCGGCGATGTTGCAATATTCTTTATCGTCTGCGGGCAGATAAATGTTGTTCCCGCTGGCATGGAACATTGGCGGATTTGTACAGTGAGAGATCATATCTACAAACGGGAGGCGGGAAATTTCTGTTTTTATTGTCTCTTTTTTTCCTGTGTATGCCTTTTCTAGATTGGTGATCAGCAGATTTTTATAGGTGAAACCGGGATTGCTGTTAATCATGTAGTTATATTGTAGAATAACGGCAGCAAGCAGTGAGATAAAAAATGTAGATGCTATAAATTGGATAAACAGAAGGATTAGTTTCCATTTGCGGGATGTTTCTTTGTAACGGCGAAAGGCTGCTGCAACCGGAATTTTTGAGTAGACGATTCCGGGGAGGAATCCGCAGAATATAAATATGACTATGCAGATTGTCATGAGAATAAGGGAGCTATCCAGCGTAATGAGCGATTGGAGAGAGGCACCTATTAACTTTTCTACGGTATCTTGAAACATTAAAATGAGGAAACATGCCAGCAGTATGGATATAAACAGATGGATAAATGCCTCCGAGAAGACCATTTGGTAGATGTTTCCCGCAGATGCTCCGTAACATTTATGAACAGCAATTTTTTTTGTTTTATGTATTAGGGCGGATAATGCAATAAGTACATAGTTGAGAATAGAGGCAAGCAGTACCACTCCCGATAGTACCAAAAGCATGATACAGGTTGTTCCAACTGACGAATTTTCATTTCCCTGAAGATGATAGGTAGAAAGCGGTTCCAAATGCCAACTAATATTGGTTCCCGCCTTTTTTAACTCTTCTATCGGAAGGTGTTTTGCACACATAGTTGCAATTCCTGCATCTACGTCTGTTGCCGAACTTCCCGGGATTAGTTTTACATAGCTTCTGTACCGGTCGTTACCCACCCAGTTATTTGATCCGTCGTACATAAATCCTCCGATGCTTGGCATCGAGAGTAAGATATCGGCGGTTTTAAAAGAGGAGTTTTCAGGAAAGTCTTCAAAGATCCCATCGATAACAAATCGTATTTGTCCATCTCCCAGATAAGTAGGAGAGAGCATTGAGCCGATGAGTGCATCCGCATTAGCATCTGCCCCTCCGGCCAGAATTTGGGCGAAAGAACGGGAAATGTAAATATGGTTGCTAATATTCAGCCCCTCTTTCGGTTTATTTCCAACTATTTCGCTGGTAAATATTTCAAAAAAGCTCGAATCTGCCAAAATGATATTGCGGGCAGAATATTTTCCTGCTGTAAGATTCCCGTTTTTATCAACAAGACTGCATATTACATCGCTTGCTATCCCTGTGATTCTTGTTGCCGCCTCTACTGCCGGCGAATAAGCCTTAATGCCCGGGGCAATTGCTCCGGGTGTCTGTGGGAATTGCTTACTACTTTGCTCATCCAGCTTGTTATAATCACTTATTATAATATGAATCCTCTCTGCATCCTGCATGAAATTATCATACACTTTCTCGTAATATACTTTTGCAATCAACACGAATCCCATTGCCAAGCCCAATCCCAACAAAAAGATCTTGGTGATACTATTATTTCCTTTTTTTAGTAATTGTGAAAAATGATGTCTCATGACTGTCTATTTTTTTGAATCCGATTGTTTTAACTATGTTGGTAACTATAAATGTGCCATATTACTTAAATATGTGTTTATCAATAATTTATATTTACATTACGTTGTTTTTAATTGTCTAATTTTTATACATAACTGTCTGTTTTTTTGACAATATGTTGCCAAGGTACCTAGCGTATGCTGTTGGAGGGGTTTTCGGAGGCGGCTTTCCAGCAGCGGAGGGTTACGGTGAGGGCGGTGAGCATTAGGACAATAATGAGCCCAAGGGCAAAGACCCACCAGTAGAGAGAGATGCGGTATGCGAATCCCGATAACCATGTTTTTATTGCGTAATAGCTGATTGGGGCGGCAAAGATGAAGCAAATGCCAACGATGATCAGATATTTTTTATTATACATTTCTAAAATGGAGGAAACGGTTGCGCCGTGTACCCTACGTATTCCTATTTCTCTTCGGCGGAACTGGGTTTCAAAGAGTACCAAACCAAATACTCCAACCAGCGAGATAATGATGGTGAGAAAGGAGAAAAGGGTAACCAGATAATTGGTGTTACGCTCTTTAACATAAAGGGAGGCAATGGTGTTATCCATTAATTCGGGTTGTGCGGGAAATGCCGGAACAATTTCCTTAAAGGTCTTTTGAATGGTTGTAAGCGCTTTGAGTATGTTTATGTTGGGTTTCACTTTAATATACATATAGGGCAGAATTATGCTGCTTCCTCCCTTGTTTTCTCCTCCTACAAAAAAACCGAAAGGAGCTTCTGGAACCCTCATGGAGAGGGTGTGCAGGTTATCGCTTACGAATCCTATAATCTCAAAACTGAAATAAGATTGTTCCGAAACCAGCCCTTCCCCTATTTTAGCGGGAGTTCCATCTGCTTTGGGAGTTATGTGATTAAAAATGACGGAACTATGTTTAAGCAGTACATCTTCTTCTCTAAAATTTCTCCCCTGTACAATGTCTATATCCATTACTGTTAAAAAGTTGGGCGAAACGTTTATGAGGTTATATTCTGCGGGGATATTTGCTACGGATGTTTCCCAGTGTTCATAAGACTCTGTTCCTCCAAATCTGGTAGAAGCAAATGCAACATCTTCAATATTGGAAGATTGCTTTAATTTATCGGCAATTGCTTTGCTAAAGTAGCTCGCTTTGCCGTCTATTTTTGTTACAATGATTCGATCTGTTTTAAATCCCAAAGAAAAATTACCAATGTATCTGTTCTGTAAATTTACAAAAATGGTTGCAATAATTAGGGCCAGCGATATTGTAAACTGGAATCCAATTAATACTGCCCTAAATTTCATCCCTTTTGGAGAGACTCCAAATGTCCCTTTTAATGCCAGCGCTACAGGTATGGAGGTCATATAAAATGCAGGATACATTCCGGCAATAATACCGGTACAGAGTGCAATTGCCGCTCCGGCAAAAAGTAACGGTAAATTATTGGCGAGGGAGATTGGGGCAATGAGGTGTTGCGATAAATTGGTGCTTTGTAAGAAGGTGATAATTAGTAAAGCTATGAGAAAGGCTCCCATTGAAATTATCGCAGATTCAAATAATAAAGCTCGCCGCAGGCTCCATTTATTTCCCCCCATAATTTTTTGCAGATTCAGCATTTTAATTCTAAATGGAGTTAATGCCGATGCAAAATTCACATAATTAATGGCGGCAATTGTTAAAATAAGGATTGCTATTGCAAGCATGGTTGCTGTGGAGGCTTTATTCCCTTTTTTTGCAACGTCAATTCTTAGAGGTGTTGAGTAATAAATATCGTTGATTGGTTCAAGAGCAATCGTTGGTGTTTGCTCCCCTTTTTTGTATTCCCCCTTCTCAATATAAAATTTATTTAATTCTTTGTTAATAAGAGGTGTAATTTCTTTTGCGCTGTTGGGATTATCTAGCTTTACCAATAAAAAATAATTAGATTGTCCCATTTGAGTTTTCTCTTCGTCTGGTGTGGAGTAGTAGAAAAAGTTTTCAAATACTGAATTATCGGGAAGATCTTTATAAACGGCTCCTACCTGACGGGTATTTTTCCCAATAGTAAATATCTTTCCCACCGCACTTTCATCACCCCATATTTGCTTTGCGGCACTTTGCGGAATCATAAAACTAAATGGTGTTTTAAGGACATTTTTATCACCCTCAATAATCTCTATCTTAAGAATATCAATAAGATCTTGATAGGCAGCGGAAATATTCACGGAAAAGATTTCCTCTCCCCCGTTAGGACGTATAACGCTGGCATATTTATCTCTATTCCATGGGAGATCTGTATAAATTGTAAATGCTTCAATTTTAGGTGATAACGATCCTATAAAATCAATAGCCGGTTGTGGCCAGCAAGATTCTTTTTCTCCATCTTCTATATATGTGACCCTGTAAACCCTCTCCGCATCTTTATTATAAGACTCGTATCCGTACTCAAAAGTAACCTGTATTAAGAGAATGATTAAAGCGGCATACGCCACAGACAACCCTATCACATTAAGAATTACCGATGTAGAATAGCGTTTAATGGTAGTTGTAAAGTTTTTTAACATCATGTCATAAGATTATAAATTTACATTTGGCGCAGTACCTAACTCACTTAGATTAAAAAAAATGCGCCACAAAAAAGAAATCGAAGTGAGTTAAATCATCCTTCCGTGCGTATGGCATCTATTGGGTTATCGGTGGCGGCTTTCAGGCTACGGAGGGTGACAATTACAACGGTGATGAGCAGAATGACGCAGAGGGCAATGGCAAAGACCCACCAGTGAATAGGGGTGCGGTAGGCAAATGTGCTAAGCCAATGGTCTACAATAATGTAGCTTAGAGGGGCGGCAATTACAAAGCAGACCAGAATTATTCTTACAAATTTCATGTTAAAAATGCCGAGAATCTGTCCAACGGTAGAGCCGTGCACGCGGCGAAGTCCAATTTCCTTCCGTTTGTACTGCGTCTCAAACAGCACAAGCCCAAAGACTCCCATAAGAGAAATAATAATGGAGAGGGCTGTAAATAAAGAGATAAGGATTGTAAGTTTTTGCTCGCTTTTATATTGTCGCCCTAGCTCCTGATCAAAAAATTCCACCTCCAATTTATCTCGCCTGGTATCGGGAGAGAAGTCCATAATTGTATTTTTAAGATATTCAATAACAGCCGGGATATCTGCATTTTGGGTTGTTCTTAAATAGAGGTGTTGAGGCATTCTCCAGCCTTTCGCTCCAAAAACGTAGAAGGAAAATGGGGTAATTCCATATTGTAACGGCTTAAAATTGAAATCTTTACATATGCCTGCGATTTCGGTAGGACCGTTGTGTCCCGATAATTTATCCTGCAGCGTAATCTCATACTCCTTACAAGCTGTTTGGTTAAGGATAAAAGTGCCGTTCTCTTTAAATTCATCTTCTCGTGAAAAATCTCTCCCCTCTACAATTTCAATCCCAATAAAACGGAGAAAATCCCACGAAACCGGCATACATTGCAGGCTAATTTCTTTATCTTTAAACTCTCTTCCCCATCCCATCCGTTGCGGAGCAATAAGATTGCCATCGGAGAAAGACAAATCCTTAATTTGCGGATTCTCTTTTAGCTTATTAGCAAAGGCCTCGCGCTGTTCTACCGTACTAATTATTTTATTGGGGATGTAACTTGAAAGGAGCATCTCTTTATTAAATCCCATATTGTATTGCATCATATAATTGTGTTGCATCTTAATAAACATGGTAGCAATAATGAGCCCAATGGAAATGGTAAATTGCAGTCCTATAAGAATCATCCTTAATCTTTTTCCACTTTTAGATGCGGAAAACGAACCCTTTAGCACCATTGCAGCCGGAAAAGA
>JAVWIB010000002.1:0-16553 GCA_036639755.1 Bacteroidales bacterium | reverse complement strand
TCTTGCTCAAATTAAGCGGTGCTCCAATATAATTAGCAATGGTAGAAGATTTTATAATATCTACACAGGCCCAGGATAAAAGCAGGGAAATGATGATAATACCGATGGATTCCAAGATAAAATCGGCCCGGAGTCTAGCGGCAGAACATCCGAATACTTTACGGGTATTCACAGATCTTATCCTTACGGGAACAAGTGCAAAGAAGAAGTTTATAAAATTAATTAAAGCAATGAGTACCACTAATATTGCAATGGAAAGTAACGTAAAAGTGGTTGTTTTGTTTCCGCTCCGGCCGGGGACCTCGCTATCTGTGGCAAAATAGGTATCGGTTATCGGGATGATTCTTAGTTTAGTCTCCTCTATGGCTTTCGCAATTTCCTCCTCACTTTTCCCCTCCTGTGCTAATATTTCTCGGTATTTCTTATTTGCGTAATCATAAAAAGCCTGAACATCTGCGGTAGATCTCAGTTTTATCCAATAATTATAGCTCCATTCGCTCCATGAATCCATGCTTTGATTGCCAAGATTCCATACCATATCTATATTATTTAAATCGGTATTCTGCACGGGTAAATCATTATAAATAGCCACAACCATACTCATTTTATTAGGATCAACTTTAAGACCGTTATAAATATGATCTCCAACTTTAAGTCCGAGTTTTTTGGCAATATTCTGAGAAACTGCTATTGATTTTGGTTTCTCTAGTTCACTAAAACTGCCACTTACAGCTCTATAGCCAAATACATCAAGCCATTGAGTAGAAATTCTCCCCATCCCTACACGAAACTCAGCTAAACTTCCCTCTTTATCCATGCAACAATCGTAAGCTATATTCTCCATATCCCCAATATATCCTGTGCCATACTTTTCAATAACAGGGCAATCCCTCATGAACGCCTCTGCCATAGGTCTGCTCATCCATGCACTATATTTCCCGGAATAATCATCAAACAATTCCACCTGGTATACCCGCTCGCAATCAGGGATTGCTTTATTATATGTTAAATCATAATGAACCTGAACCAATATGATATAAAGCGATGCAAAAGCCACCGCCAAGCCAAGAATATTTAAAATGCTTGAAGTTTTGTAGCGTTTTAAGATAGTCAGAAAATTTCTCATCAATATATGTTTTTCCAACCTAGTTAGCAAGAAATACGCCAATGCATGTAATTCATTGTTTGATAGAATGTTATATTGTGCTAGTTTGCCGAATATGTCAAAAAAATAGACAGTTGGTGTATGTTTTTTTGACAAGTACCTATTGGAGATAAGGCATAAAAAAACCAGCCTTGCAGACTGGTTTTAGATTGTAGTTTTAATTTAATTACTTTTTGGGGATTAGTTTACCACCTAGTGTAAGGTTGGTAAGGTCTGGATCTTTAATGGCTACTACGATATCGGTAATTAAAAATTTCATGGTAGGTAAAAAAATCTTTAAATCTTCGGGAACAAGAGCATCTAGCTTTCCTAATAAAGTTTCCAGATCTTTTCCTTCGGGAATAATACCAATAAACTGCTTAATAAAATTATAATCAACAACGGCAGTTAATTGACCGTTCTCAAATTTGCAATTAAAAGGAACCTGAATAGTCCCGGGAAGGGCTGGGGTTGGTTGATTTGCTTTACCGCTTACTAATCCGGCTAGAGGAGCATCAAATAATAAAACTTTTGTTGTAGGATTATAATAATATCTTGCAAGTTGAGGAATGTTTACCTTTTGAGAGCCTGTGGGGGCAAAAGGATTGGTAACACTAACTCCTACATATCCGTTTGGAGCAAATGTAAAAACTAAATCGGAGAAATACCCACCCAATATGGCTGTATTAGCAAAGCCTGCAACAAATGCACTAAATTGAGCTGCGGGGACTTTTTTATTTTCTAAAGTGGAATAGATTAAACCGCTTTTATTCTCAATGCCCAAAACAAGGGCATCAACCTCGTCAAGATACTCTGATGGTTTAGTTGCAAATACCCAACTCTTTAAAATCTCTGCACTTGTAATTTCAACAGCCACATTTACTGTCGCTTTGCCTTCTGTAACAGACCCATCTACGGTAACGTTCATGCCGTCAATAGATTTTGTGCCTTTAAATAGATTCTGGTTCTCTCCTTCCGTAACCTCTGCGTTCATTTTGAATGAAGGCTGGCCGTTCACAAGATTGGTTAATTCTATTTCAGCGGAAGTATTATTCAGAGCCGTAATTTTTACAGTACTGTTTTTAACCTCAATGCCACCATTTTTAGCAACAAGTTCTACGTCTTTGTACTCTTTTTCAATGTCCTTAGCAGGGGTGGCATCTTTGGAACAACTAGCTAAACCGAACGATAGCACCGTGGCAATTACCATAAAATAAGATAATGTCTTTTTCATTTTTTTATTAATTAGTTAAATATTTTCATTGCACAGTAAACGCTGAAAAGTCCATTTTACTGCATAGCAAAAGTAAGAATATTTTGTAGAAGAACAATTTTATCTTTTTATCGCATCAATGGGGTTCTGATTGGCTGCTCTGATACTTTGCCAAAATATGGTAATAAAAGCAATGACACAGGAGAATAGGCCGGCACCTGCAAAAATGAAAGGAGAGAGGGCAATACGGTAAGCATATCCCTCCAGCCACCAGGTCATAAGATACCAGATAACAGGGATAGAAAGAATAAATGCGGCTCCCACTATTTTCATAAAATTACTTACCAATCGGTTAAGCACCTCGGTACGGGTTGAGCCAAAAACCTTGCGTACCGATATTTCCATTTGCCGTTGCTGAATAAAATAGGTAGACATAGCCAATAAACCTAAAGATGAGATAAGAATTGCTATTAATGTGAATATAACTACAATATCGGATGTTCTCTTTTGCTCTGTGTAGCTCTCTTTAATTAAATCATCCATATAGTTTACCGCTACTTCTGTAGATCCGGTCTCTTTTATCACCACATTTTTCACTTGATTAAAGGCTGATTCCCTGTTATAATTGTCGGCAATTTTTACAAGAATATTCCACGGAGCCATTTTTTGTTTTGAGGTATCGCGGTTATTTTCTTCAAAGCTGTTTATTATTTTCAATTGACAAGCGGTAGGATCAGAAAGAGCCGAACGTACTCTAAAATCGGTAAACACACCGGCAACTTCATGCTCCCATTTTAACTGCAGGTACATCTTCGCTAACTCCTAACTCCTTAAAGGCATACTCATTAAAATACCATCCGGTTCCCGATGATAATTTGTTATCCCTTTTTATCTCCATATCTAATATTTGATAATACGGCTTGTCTCCTATAAGTATCTGGAAACTAATCATTCTTTCTTTTCCAAAAGCAATTGTGTTATTATTTCCCCCACTCAGCGGAGTTCCTTGTCCCTGCCCTATGAGCTCCACAAACGGAAGAGCTTTCAACGCATTTACAGTTGTAGGTACCTGTTCCATGTTTTTAAATCCGCTCCACACACTTATATCAATAACATTCTTGTAGTTGTAGCCCATTGGAGCGTTAATCAGATGATTAATCTGCCACAGCATGGTAATAGAACCGGCAATAAGGGTAACGGTAATAATATTCTGGAATGCAATGAGAATCTTTCCATAAACCATGCTTGTTTTGCGGCGAAAAGTACCTCTTACTACCTCAATCGGTTGAAAATTGGAAATAATGGAGGCCGGTATTACTCCCGATAACACAGAAACAAAAATAATGAGGCATATATAGCTTGCAAGGTACATTCCGCTAAAATCTTTTAAAATATCAATTTTGCTTTGTAGCAAATCATTTGCAAACGGCTGAAAAGTAATTGCCAGTATGAAACCTATTATAAATGCCGCCAGGCACATTACCAGACTCTCCGATATTAATTTGCCAAACAACACCCCGCGGGAGGAGCCGAGCAACCTGCGGGTTGCCATCTCTTTTGCCCGGAATCCCGTCTGTGCTACGGTAAGATTGATATAATTCACAATCGAGAACAGCAAAATAAGGAATCCCACGGAAATAAGGATAGCCACAAACGATTTATCCCCTTTGGACAGAAACGACGGACGGTCATAATCCGCAAAATAAATCCCCTTAAACGGAACCAAAAGAACCTCTTTGGAGGATCCGCCCACGTAAGGCCAGAAGTAGGTCTTAAAAAAAGCCAGTATATCATCTGTTTTAGATGGCAGGTTTGCCCCCTCTTTTTCCAATAAAAAAATACCGGTAGCCCCTGCGTTATTCATAGATTCACTGGTAATGCTAGAGTTGCCTATATTTAAAAAATTGGTGATGATATCTGCTTCCGGAAAAATAGAGTTTTCTATATCAGGAATAATACCCACCACGGTTTTTAACCGGTTTTCCTCTTTTCCCTCTGTAAACTTAACTGTTTGTCCAATGGGATTGGCTGTTCCGAATACTTTGTTTGCAAAACTTTTGCTTATTACAACATTTCCTTTGGAAATAAGGGCTGTCTGTGCGTCTCCCTCCAGCACCTTAATGGAGAACATCTCAAAAAACGTAGTATCTACGTACAAAACCTTGGCTCCATATTCTTTGTCAGAGATAAACACAGAAGAACTTTCTCCTCCCGCCACACCACACGCCTGTTCTACCTCCGGATATCTGGCTTTTAATCTTTGTCCGTTCCAATATCCAGTAGCCATATAATCCTCGTTACCAAGAATATATATTCTTTCCTTTTTCTCAACATTGTTATCAATCGTAAGGTTTCTCACCACGTAGTTTGCAATTAAAATCACAAACATCAAAGAGATGGAAAGCCCCAGCACATTAATGAATGTGTAGAGCTTGTTTCGGCTTAAAAATTTAAGATAGCTTTTCATGGTTACTTATTTTTCACTCTATTTACCGCTAAACACCAAGACATCGTTTTTGCCGTAGTTCTCGTAGCTGGAGGTAATTACCTTCTCGCCCGATTGAAGTCCTTCCAGCACTTCGTAATATTGAGGGTTCTGACGGCCTATTTTTATGTTGCGTTTGTGGGCTTTTTTACCCTCTTTATCAACCACATAAATCCATGTGCCGCCGGTAGCCTGGTAGAAAGAGCCGCGTGGGATAATGATCCCCTCTGTGGGCTGTCCCAATTGCAGGTTGAGGTAGTAGGTCTGGCCGGTACGAATATTATCGGGACGCTCTCCGGTTAAGGTAAAATCTGCCTTAAACTGGCCGTTGCGCACCTCCGGAAATACTTTTCTGAGAGATGCTCCAAAGGTTGCTCCTTGTCTGTCAAAAGAGGCTTCCAGCCCTTGACGTACTCTGTCAATATAATGCTCGTCTATAAGGGCTTCAATTTTATAATCGGAAAGATCGTTAATCTGTCCTATTCTTTGTCCCATTGTAACCGATTGTCCTAATACAACATCCAGCAATCCAAGCTCGCCGTCTATAGGTGATTTAACATGCAGGTTGGCAACTCTTTCGCGTATAAGCTGCATATTGCGGTTCATGTTTTCCAAACTTTCAGTCAAGGATGTTACCTGTACCGTTCTATACAAGGAGTCTTGTACCTGACGCTCAACATTTAATTCTCTTTTGCGTTCTGCCAGTTCATAATCTTCTTTTGATTGCAGCCACTCCTCTTTTGCTATCAGATTACTTTTATAGAGTTCGCTGTTTTGCATATAAGTCCTTTTTTTACGCTCTACATCCAGATTCAGTTGTAATCTCTCTTGCCTGAGTTGTAATTTTTCTTGTTCCATGGCAATGGAGGTGTTACGAAGGAAGTTTTGTTTTTCTGCCAGTTGTGCCTCGCTATCCAGAATGGAGAGGTTGAGGTTGTTATTGCTTAATATGATTAAAACATCTCCCTTTTTTACTTTTGCTCCCTCTTCTACCACTCGTTTTTCTACAATGCCCCCTTCCAACGGACTTAATTGCACGGTTGTAATTGGCTGTACCTGACCCGTAACACGTACATAATCATTAAATTCCCCTTTCTCAACAGGGGAGATGGTAATGGTGCGGGAATCAATCCGTAATGTTGAGGAGTTATCTCTGAAGATAAGCCATAATACAAAAACAAGAAAGATGGCTCCGGCTGCATAAGGAATCCCTTTTTTTGTTAATAAGGCTCTCCAGCCTTTCTTTTGTTCAATCTTTATATCCATGATTTTATTTTTTATTTCCCGATAATTTTGTTGGTTATTTTACCAAAGGTTCACCACTGTAATAATCTACAAGCCTGCTTTTTACCAGAAACTGCAAATGGGCGTTCAGTTGTTCTGATTTTGCCATAAGCAATTGATTGGAGGTCGTTTGCAAATCGATTGGACTGATGAGCCCCTGTTTGTATTTATTGAGCGATGCCTCATGCGCCAGTTGCGATGCTACTACTTTTTTGGTAGCTTGTTCGTACTCTTTCTCAAATCCTCTCATCTCCAGAACAGCCTGTGTAACCTCTGTTTTAACAGCAAGCTCTGTTTCGGAATTATCTTCTTGAGCTATTTTATATGCGTTTTTAGCCTTATGTACCGCTGTCCTGCGGGAGAGTCCTCTAAAAATAGGGATGCTTATGGATGCACCAAAATAATATCCCCGGTTATCGGTGAGCTGGCTGAAGAATTTTGCCTGTTCGCGTGCTGCAATATTTTCTCCGCTTAGTTCTTTGTAGTAATTGGTTGAAAATCCGCCGTTCCCGTAAATCTGAGGAACATATCTTCCTTGTGTTACATATAAATTTAACTGGGTTTGTCTTACGTTATATCTGGATGCTTTCATTTTGGGATTATTGGCAAGGGCAAAATCTACCAAATCGCCTACTGTTCCGGCGGCCAGTTCTCCCCCTTGTACGGTGGTGTCTTCAAAAACTCCGTTGGCAATTAGAAAATCGAGCCCCGCATCTATGTCGGTATCTATTACAAGAGTTTCCTTTATCGGATAATTCATTTGTTGTTTAAGGGCCAGTTCCGCCAGGGCCAATTTATTCTTTTGCTGTACCAGCAGCAGTTCGTCTGAGGCCACCTGAGACTCTACTTGCGCTACATCTGCAAGGCTTTTTCTCCCCAGCTCATACATTTTTCTACTTTGTTCCAAGGTGGTACGGCTTGTTTTAAGCTGGTCTTCCGTAATTTTTACCCCATTGGTAAAATAGACAACATCAAAATAACTCTGCATGGTTTTAATGGCAATATCATCTTTTGTCTGTTGCAGTTTCTCAACGCCCATTAGCCGCATTACTTTGTTTACTCGCACGGTATTAATGTGTTGAAATCCTGCAAATAACGGAATTTCCCCATAAAGTGAATAGGAGTTTCCAAGGTTTCCGGTTGTGGTGTAAGTATTGGTTTTGGGGTCAATAGACCTGCCGTAGTTGGCACTTAAGCCGGAGTTTACACTTAAATCGGGTAGCATAGTTGCAATGGACTGTATGTAATCCTGCCGATAATTTTCGTTTGTGTACTGTTGCCGTTTTACACTCTGATTTTTTTCAATGGCATACTGCATACAATCATTTAATGTAAATGTTTGCGAATATGCCACTGTCAAAAAATCACACATAAATAGAACGAATAATAATTTTTTCATATATATTTCTTCTTTTTTTCACACAATTGTTCGATTTCTTTTTTTGTCTGCCACAAATATGCCATATGACGTAATTAATTAATAGATAATATGTTATAAATAAAAATGGTTTTGCGGATTGTCAAAGAATCATACAATTATGAAAAAATATGCAAAAAATTAGACAGTTATGGCTAAAAAAACACATATCTTTGAGTGGTAAGAAACATTTTCTGAGGAAAAACTAAGAAATGATGGCAAAAAAAGGGACAATATTGGTTGTAGATGACAACAGAAGTATTTTGCAGGCACTGGAATTATTGCTTGGAAGATATTTTGAGCGGGTAATTACCGTAGGTACTCCCAATCAGATTGATGCAATGTTGCGGGAAAATAATGTGGATGTGGTGTTGCTGGATATGAATTTTACGGCAAAGGTAAATACCGGCAACGAGGGGCTTTATTGGTTGGGTTTTATAAAACAGAAGTTTCCCGATATTCAGGTAGTTGTTTTTACCGCCTATGCAGATATTGATCTTGCCGTGGAGGCGGTAAAGAAAGGAGCTTCCGATTTTGTGGTAAAACCGTGGGATAATGATAAACTGGTGGCAACTCTTACCAATGCGTACAATCTTAAAAAATCAAAAAGCGAGGTTAAACAGTTAAAAGAGATTAAACAGGAGCTTACCCGGGAGCAGAAAATGTTCTGGGGAGAGAGCAACATTATGAAAAAGCTCCGGCATACAATTCAAAAGGTGGCTAAAACCGATGCCAATATTATTGTTACAGGGGAGAATGGAACGGGAAAAGAGATGTTGGCGCAGGAGATCCATAATCTTTCCGGCAGGTGTACAGAGCTAATGATTACCGTTGATATGGGGGCTATTACCGAGACTCTTTTTGAGAGCGAATTGTTCGGGCATGTAAAGGGAGCTTTCACCGATGCTCATGCAGACCGTGCCGGTAAATTTGAGGTTGCAGACGGAGGAACTCTTTTTTTGGATGAAATCGGAAACCTGCCGTTCCACTTGCAGTCCAAATTGCTTACCGTGTTGCAGAGTAATAAAATAGTGCGGGTAGGGAGTAATAAATTGCAGGATATTAATATCCGCCTGATTTGTGCCACCAACCGGGATCTGGAGCAGATGGTAGCCGGAGGAACTTTCCGGGAGGATTTACTGTACCGTATTAATACTATTCATGTGAATATCCCATCTCTACGGGAGCGAAGCGAGGATATTGTGCCGCTGGCAACCCTTTTTCTCCAACAATATGCAGCCAAATACGGAAAGCAAATTGATGGTTTTACACAGGATTCTCAAACACAAATGCTTGCTTATCAGTGGCCTGGAAACATACGAGAGTTATTGCATTCGGTAGAAAAAGCAACCATTTTATGCGATAGCCGGTATATTACTCCCGAAGACCTTATGCTCAAACAGCCCCGGCAACAGGGTGACGAACTCTCTTTGGCTGCTCAAAAGGCGGAACAATCATTTGCCACATTCGAGCAAATGGAACGTACTATGATTGCATCTGCCATGGAACGGCACGGAGGCAATCTCTCTGCGATAGCAGACCAGCTGGGAATTACCCGGCAAACCCTTTATAATAAAATAAAGAAATATAATTTATAATGTTTACCATTAGCAGCGGCAGGCTAAAAAGGATAAAGGGGCAAACTCCTCTCTATTATTTTATCCAATACATTCTCATCCTTATTCTGGGGGTGGGAAGTTTTATGTGGCTGATATTATCGGGGAACATTATTTATCTTATCTTATCTGTTTTTGCCATTATTTATGCTGTGTGTAAGCTCATCCGCAGCAATCTGGACTCTATGCGTAAAGTCAGTTTTATGTTTAATGCCATAGAATGCGATGACTACAACTTTAAGTTTTCTGATAATATAGTTGATGTAAATAGCTATATGCTAAATACTTCACTTAACCGAATTAAAGAGATGCTTTCTAATGCAAAAATCAGAGCGGTAGAGCGGGAAAAATATTACGAACTCATTATGGGGAGTGTTAAAACCGGCATTGTTACCATAAACGATAATGGAAATGTGTATCAGGTAAACGGTGAACTTATGCGCTTGCTGGGGCTTCAGGTTTT
Organism: Bacteroidales bacterium; assembly: GCA_036639755.1. Lineage (GTDB taxonomy): Bacteria > Bacteroidota > Bacteroidia > Bacteroidales > UBA932 > Egerieousia. Next base: position 6,931 of record JAVWIB010000002.1, on the reverse strand, counting down.
TACCCATATTAACCAGCTTCGCACCGTCGATCCTTTGCTGGTTACTATTCTCAGGGAGATAAAACCCGGAGAGCGGCGGCAACATACGTTAAAACACGAATCGGGCGAGGCCAAACTGGCACTGGAGGCCTCCGGGATGTTTTATGACGGGAAAAAACTCAAAATTATATCGGTGAACGATATTAATAAGGCTCTGGATGAGAATGAGGTGGAATCGTGGATAAAACTTACCCGTGTGCTCACCCACGAGATTATGAACTCTCTGGCTCCCATCACCTCCCTCAGCGATACCCTTATAGAGATTAACGAAAACGGTTCTCCCGATATTACCAACGGGTTGGAAACCATTCGCTCTACCAGCCGGAGTCTTATCTGTTTTGTAGAATCGTACCGTAAATTTACCCGCATTCAAACTCCGGTAAAATCTCCTTTTGAAATAAAACCGTTTCTGGAGCGCATTGCTGCCCTTATTTGTACCAATGATTCCCAGACTGTGAAAATTACCGTCACCCCGGAAGATACCATGGTTTATGCAGATGAGAATCTTATTAACCAGGTTGTGGTAAATATTGTTAAAAATGCCGCTCAAACTGCAGCTTCCAAAATTATGATGGATGTCTCCATTGCCCCCGACGAGAGTGTTATCCTTACTATCAGCAACAACGGCGGAGCGATTCCCGACAGTCAGGCCAAAGACATTTTTATGCCGTTTTTCACCACCAAAGAACATGGCTCCGGCATTGGCCTGAGTATCTCCCGTCAAATCATGCACTTGCACGGCGGCTCCATCCGCCTTACCTGCAATACCGCAGAAAGGGTAACATTCTCATTGATATTTGTGTAAATGGCGCATACGCTAACACACTTAGATGCTGCGCACCTTCCAAATAAAAAAGCACTTACATTTCTGTAAGTGCTTTTTTTTGTCGGGGTACTCCGACTCGAACGGAGGACCCCCTGCTCCCAAAGCAGGTGCGCTAGCCAACTGCGCCACACCCCGATATTTTTTAAGAACCGGCTCTGTTTTGGTTCAGAGCGGATGCAAAGGTAAGGATTAATTTTTATTTTGCAAGAAAAATATCAAAAAAATTATCGGGATATGAAAAAATATTTTTGGGCGGTTTAAAATTTAGGGATTACTATTTTGCTAATCAGGCTAGTAAGCTCATTAATATTAATAGTCCCTTTTACAATGGTGGGGTCTCCTTTCATGGGGCAAAGGTAGAATGTGGGGATGTTGTCTACCATAAAAATGGAAGCCAAACGTTTTTCTGCGTCTGCATTTACAGTGTATACGTTGTATTTTCCTTTTCCTCGTTTGGCAATAATTTCCAGCGCAGGCTCAAGGTCTGCACAGAAATTGCTGGAGGGCGAATGAAACATAATGATACCGGGAATTCTGCCCAGATAAATCCAGTCTGCGGGATTTAGTTCATAGTTGTATATTTTCTCAAGAAAATCGGATGTGGTTAACGGAATAACATTTGTCATATTGAGTTCTCCTTTTTTATATAAAATTCATATCTTTACTAACTCAATAACATTTTTTGAGGATATTGGTTTAATATTTTTATTATGGTTGAATATCAGATAGCTTCAACTCCTTTTGGAGAGATTCTTATTGCCGAAAGAACGGATAAATCTTCTTGTTCGGCCTCCCGTAAAATAATTTTTTTGGAATTTATTGAGGGCGGAGCATTGCAGCCGATACTGGAATCACTTAAAAAAGTGTCCGGGGAAGAGGATGCTGTTGATATTTCAAATAAAAATTTGTATCCCGATACCTATTTTTTTTCTTTTGACGAGTTACTGAATGGAATGAAAATAGGGTGGGACAGGCTTGCCGTTGAGGGAACACCTTTTCAGATGAAAGTCTGGCGGACTCTTTTTGAGGTGCCTTTTGGTGAGGTTCTTTCTTATTCTCAATTGGCGCAACTGGCGGGATATCCCGCAGCGGTGAGGGCGGTGGCTACGGTGGTAGCTTCCAATCCCGTTTCGCTGATTATTCCGTGCCATAGGATTGTGCGGAAAGAAGCGATTGTGCCAGATCGAGGGTTGAAAAGATCTGCGGGTGTTTTTGCGGGCGATCTTCTTTTTGCGGGCGATGGTGCTGTTGGAAGTGGGGAGCTGTTGCATCATTATGGAAATTATCGCTGGGGGTGGCAGACAAAGAGCAGATTAATTGAGTGGGAGAGGTATAGAAAGATTCTGTTTTCTTATATGCAACAAGAGTATAAGAAATTTTCGCAAGATTTGATTCCTACCAATGGAAATACCATGCTCGGTGTGCGTCTGCCACAGTTGCGCAAGATTGCAACCGATATTGCAAAAAAGAATTGGCGGGAATTCCTGTATGTGTATGAGAATCTGGATGTGAAATATCTTTATTTTGAGGAGATTATGTTGCAGGGAATGGTGGTTAATGCCGCTAAGATTGAGTTGGAGCAGAGGCTGGAACATGTAAAGCGGTTTGTCCCTAAAATTGATAACTGGGCGGTGTGTGATACATTTTGCTGCGGTACAAAGTGGGTGGCAAAACATAAGGAGACGGTTTGGACTTTTCTGCAGCCGTTTCTTAGTAGCGGTAAAGAGTTTCAGATACGCTTTGCGGTCATTATGTTTCTGGCAAATTTTCTGGATAAAGAATATATCGGGAAGGTGTTGAATGCTTTGGACGGAATAAAGCAGGTTACAGGCAAAGGAGGCGGCTCTGCTCCTGTTCAGGGCAAGGATCATGCTGCTACTCCCGATAATTATTACATTGAGATGGCGGTTGCATGGTGCCTGGCTACTGCTGCTGCAAAATGTCGGGAGGAGTTTTATATATATATTGGGAAAACAAAATTAAACAAGGGTGTTTTAAAGAAAATGGCACAGAAAATGCGGGATTCGTATCGTATCAGTAATGAGGACAAAGATCTGATTACAGAAATTGTAAATCATAAAAATAATTGTAAATAACATTAAATAAAGGAGATAGAAGTATGAATAATTTTATTTTTAAAAATCCGGTTAAACTTATTTTTGGGAAAGGGCAGATTGCTCAACTTAGCAGCGAGATTCCGCTAGCAAGCAAAGTGATGATTACCTATGGTGGAGGGTCCATTTTTAAAAACGGTATATACGATCAGGTAAAAGCGGCTCTTAAAGGGTTTGATTTTGTAGAGTTTGGAGGTATTGAGGCAAATCCGGATTATGCAACTCTTATGAAAGCGGTAGCTAAATGTAGAGAAGAAAAAGTAGATATGTTGCTTGCTGTTGGCGGCGGTTCTATTATTGACGGTACAAAATTTATTGCTGCTGCGGTTAACTATGCCGGTGATCCGTGGGAGTTTTTAATGGACAACTCAAAGGTTCCTGCTGCACTGCCGTTTGGAACTGTTCTTACGTTGCCTGCTACGGCTTCCGAGATGAATAATGGGGCTGTTATTTCCCGCAGAGAAACACATGAAAAATTTGCTTTCCATAATGAAAAAGGTTTTCCGCTGTTTTCCATTTTGGATCCTACTGCTATTTATTCTTTACCTAAGAAGCAGATTGCCAATGGAATAATTGATACATACGCACATACTCTGGAACAATATCTTACCACCAACGAGCAAACCATTGTAATGGATAAATGGGGAGAAGCCTTGCTTACTACCCTTATTGAGTTGGCTCCCAAACTAATGTCCGACAAACAGGATTATGATGCCTGCGCCAATTTCATGCTAACCGCAACCATGGGGCTGAACGGGTTTGTGGCAATGGGTGTCACTCAAGACTGGGCTACCCATATGATTGGACACGAGCTTACTGCTCTGCATGGACTCGATCACGGAGTTACCCTTGCCATTGTTTATCCGGGAGTGATGAATGTAATGCGAGAACAGAAACAAGCTAAACTCCTACGCTATGCAGAGGTTGTCTGGGGAATTACCCAAGGTACCGATTCTGAAAAGATTTCCGCTGCCATTGCTGCAACCGAAAAGTTCTTTAATTCGCTGGGGGTAAAGACCCGTTTGCATGAATATAAAATAGGTGAAGAAACCATTCATGAGATTGTAAAAAGATTTACCACCCGTGGATGGAAGGTTGGCGAAAATGGTATTGTTACTCCGCAAAAAGTAGAGGCTATATTAAGGAATCAGTTGTAAAAAGAGAGAAAAAGAGAGCTCTGTTTCTAAGTTGATAATAATTACACTCCTTGAATATAATTTTTATTTTTAGGAGTGTTTTTATTTTGCCTTTTTGAGCGGTGGATCTTTTTTGTACGTTGATAAATTTTGTTTACATTGACATTAAATGACATTAATAGTACTTGTATTACTTGATATACAGATAAAGTAATTGTTTTGTTTTTGTAATTATAATTAATTTAGTTTTGCTAAACTAAAATGTTTTATTATTTGATATATAATTATATAATTTAAATTCATCTCTATGCTTAATTTGTGTATTTATATTTTCTTTGTGGATTGTGTTTGTTTTTAGTTTTAAATAAATACACTTGCCGACAGAGGGGGTTGTGACATTCTTGATATTTGTCTGACAAGCACACAAAGCCGTGAGCAGTAGGAGGAGACATTGTTTCAGTTCTATTTATTTTTAATCATAGCCTCTGTACTTAGAGAAAATATCTTATTTGTATAATAATATAACAATCCGGATATTACAAATAACATAAATAATCCTGCTAACAAGAATACGATTAGCGAGATATTAATTTTATAGGCAAAATTATTCAGCCATTGTTGAATAATAATAAATGCAACCGGTGCAGCCAGGCAAAAGCTTATCAAATAGATTAAAATATAGTTTTTACTAAAGAGCTTAAAAACATCCGATAATCCGGCTCCAAACACTTTGCGAATTGCGATATTGCGGGCATGTGTATTAAAATGGAATGAGATTAATCCATACAATCCCATCATGGCTATGAGAAGTGAAATCAGACACAGTACGTTTATCAACTTACTTAAATCTTCATCTTGATCGTAATAAGATGTCAAATGGGATTTCAGATTTTTTATTTCCACCGATGCACCGGGTATAATCTGCTGGACGATTGATTTAATATATTCATTATTAATCATTTCTTCTATTTTAGAATTTAATTTAATAAAGCAATATGAGTAAGAATTATTGTCATCAATATGGAGATATGCCGGTTGAACACTTTTTTTCAAAGACTGGAAATTAAAATCGCAGGAAATTCCTTTCACTCTTGCTCCCGAAAAATCACCTGATAAGACCATTTCTTCTCCAATTAACTCTGCAAGAGATTGATTTACTATTGAATAAGGCCCGGCTATTTCTTCGGGATTTACATGCATTTTTATATTAAAAAAACGACAGAAATTGCCGGATACGGCTGCGGAATGCAACCATAAAAGTTGTGTTTCGCCATCGATTACCCTTTCTCCGTTAGATATTTCAAAATTTCCCCAGTTTCTTGAAGAAAAACAGACATCGGCAATTTTATTATTTTGTAATAACAATGAAGATAAGGCATTTCTTTGTTTATCGATCAATGGATCCATCTTAAAAAAAACAACATTCTCAGATTCAAATCCCCGGTCATTATTACATACAAATCTGATTTGCAAAAATACAAACATCGCTACCACCAAAAGGGAAGTAGATATGATGAATTGAAAAGACAATAAAAACATTTTCAATTTATGAATCCATGTATGAGGCATACTAGAAACTTTCAGTGCTAACGCAGGTTGAAAGTTCAGCATAAAGAACCCCGGATAGATACCTGCCAGAAAGCCAATCAAAGCACTCATAATAAAACCCAGGCCATACAGCTCCGGATGGTATGACAAAGAGAATGGGACACCGAGTAAATAAGAAAAGGAGGTAAGCGAGAAACCATATACGAGCAATATACTTATCAGATACGACAATATAGAAAAAAGGATAGATTCAAAAACAATGAAATAGCGGAGTTTTTTTACTCCGGCTCCAAAAATCAGATGTAAATTCAGACTCTTGGTCCTTACCGGAGATATGGAAATCGTAAAGTTTATAAAATTAATCATTGCTACTATAAGAACTATAAACGCTATAAAAGTTAATGAAATCAATTCAGAGAGGTTGCCAACATCCGTAAAATAGATTTCCCTGATGGATCGTAATTTGGGAGGAAGATTAAGGGCATCTGCATTGAACTCATCGTTTGCTCTTATCAGATCGGCTATTCTCTCTTCTATCTCCACAACCTTATCCGCATCATCTATTTTATAATAATTAAAAAAGATCCATTTTTGCCTGTCGTCCTCCGTAAATAATAGATAGATTGCATTTTTTAAAGTTGAATTCGGGGGTAAATCATTATAAACGGCGCTTACAACATACTCTTGTTCATCACTCAAAAATTTCTCTCCCACCACATCTGGTTTTCCAAATATTTTTATCGCAATACTTTTCGGCAAGATTGCACTTTTATCAAAATACAAGTCTTTATTAATAGCTATGCACTTTAGATCAAATACTTGTGTGAGTGAAGAATCCGCGTAGCCGGTCAATACATCTATGTTATTTTCCTGGGACGACTGCATACTTCTGGCTTTCCTTATTTTAGCATTACTGAATATACATGCCTGATTTAATCCGGGAATGCTCGACTTGAAGAGATCGGCGATCGGTTTCGAGAGATAAGGTCCCAACTGTTTTGAATAACTATCATATAATTCCAATCGATAGATATTTCTATCTATCGAAGAATTATAAGAATAGCCGAAATCAAATTTTAAGAACAATAATAAGATAATCGCATAAGCCAAAGATAATCCGGATATTATCATTACCCCCGATTGTTTATACTTAAAAATTGAACTTTTGCAGTTATGTAAGAATCCTTTCATTGTTAAATTTTTTTTGAAAGATAATTTAGAAGCTGTTTTAATTTGTATCAATAAATTTGTTAAGCATTAGTTTGCAG
>JAVWIB010000001.1:54959-90809 GCA_036639755.1 Bacteroidales bacterium | reverse complement strand
CAAATACAGGACTCGATGCACTGACCCACTGCGTGGAGGCTTATGTGTCAAACATTGATGACAATTATGCTGACGCATTCGCTAAAGGAGGTATTGAGCTAATTTTCAACAATCTCAAACAAGCCGTTGCAGAGCCGGAGAATGGAACTGTACGCCAAAATATGCACGATGCCTCTTGTCTTGGAGGTTATGCCTTTACCAATGCGTGGTTAGGCATTGCTCACTCGATGGCTCATCAGATTGGCGGAACATTTGGGATTGCGCATGGTTGTGCAAATGCGATAGTACTTCCGAGCGTAATCCGTTACAATGCGGCGGCGACCGGCCGTTATGCCGACCTTGCTCGTTTGTTGGGCAAAAGCAGTGGCGAAGAGTTTGCGGTGGCAGTGGAACAGTTGCGTACAGAAGTAAATGTCGCTTCATCGGTGAAGGCTTGCGGCATTGAGGCCGAGGCGTGGAACAGAGAAGTTAAGCGTATGGCAGAACATGCCATGACAGACCCTTGTACGGGATTCAATCCACGTAAATTGAAACTCGAAGAGATGGAACGCCTATTTATGGCTGTTTACAATGGAGATAAAACTGATTTCTAATCAATTTATCGATAATTAGCACAGGGGAAAGAGATGGATAATATCCACTCTTTCCTTTTTTTTATAAGAATTATTTTTGATACTTTTATCTCTAAAAGCCTTTACACCATCTCTGTTCTCGTTAACAGTTGGAGCTTGCAGAAAGCTTTTTGTTTCCACTGCCCTGCCATCTCCAACCTTAGAGATAAAAAAAGCAGCTATGAGTATATCATAACTGCCTAATTTGAGGGTGGGCCCAACTGGGCTTGAACCAGTGACCCCCTGATTATGAGTCAGGTGCTACTAACCAACTGAGCTATAGGCCCTAATTACTTCTAAGTAATTTCCCCAATCCTTTATCTAAGTATTTGGGATTGCAAAAGTAATAAAAAAAAACAAAAAACAAAAATTTGAAAAGAGCACCAGGCTATAGTGCGTGCTATTTCATAAACAAAAAGTCAATGGAGACATCTTGCAGACTTAAGCCGTTTTCATCAAGAGCAAAAACCAGACAATCCAGAAGAATCATAGAATTCTCATCTTTGTATATCCCCAATTTACTTTTTAATTTTTCCACAGATGAGACTTCCATCTTTTTGTCAAATATTACTCCGACTCTTAGAAAAATAGTAGAAAGCAACTCGTCACAACTCTTTTCAAAGAGAAGATTATTGTTTTTGTCCCAGATAAAAAGATAGCCATCCCTTACTTTATAATGAGGTTGTAAATCAGAATCACCGGCATAATTGATAAAAGAGGTATACATTGCGTTGAATCCGCCAATATCAACATTCGTTATCCGGGGAATATCTATATGTATCATCTCTTTTGCCTTTTTCACAAACCCCTCTCTTGCCTTTGCCTTCTTATCCAGATCATCCGCTTTTATCCCCGGCACATAGGTAAAAATCAGAAAAATCACCATCGTAAACGCTAACAGATAACGATAAACATTCAAACGCTTACACAACGGAGCAAGAGATACCACCGTTAGAACGATAACAGCTAATAACAAATACAACCTGTCTCCGGTAAAACCGTATTCCAATATGCGAACCATGCTACTAACCCATAACATTCCTATTGCCGGAAGCGATATAAACGGGAGATAATCAAAAAACCAGTTCGCCGATTTATGATTTAAGATAACACGGCCGGCCTTAATAACAAATCCCCCGGCAAGAAACGCAATTGCCGTAGCCGAAATTACCCCCCTAGGCAATGTCCATAAAATAATTATTTTCGTAAAATAAGCATATAAAATAGCACCGTAAATTAATATGGCAGGAATTAAAATATAATTAAAAAGCAGATCAAAAAAATGATTCCCTTTTACCTCCTTTGAATAAGGTGTTTGTTCAAAGAGAAGAAAAAGGAAAGGGGCAATCACAAACATTCCAAGCGATACAATAGTACTCTCCACTTCCTCCGTATTGTTAATTACATCAAATATATAGTTAATAGACTGGAGAATAGACATCATTGCCAATATAGAAGCTATGGACAAGGCACAAGCCATTCCTAAATTTAAAATCAGGGAGATAGAAGAATAGGTGAATTTGGCATTATCGTTCACCCCGCGGGCAAACAGCATAAACAATACCACGCAAAGCGTTGTAACTACCGGCACAAAAAAAGAGACACTGGTATAACTCAGATAAAAATAATACAGAACAGGCAACAGAAGCGTTCCATAATAAAAAACACGGACCTTCCCTCTGCGGAAAATAAAATTACAAGCATACGCAACGCCAAAACAGACACAAAAATAATTCCTCAGATCCATCCATGAAGAATTGGCCCTACTTCCCAGAACAATTTCTATGTATAAAGACAAAATCAAAAATAATAACGACAAAATCACCTCAGCCGGTGTTTTCAAAATCACCCGTAATAACAAGTGCCTCAACTCCTCCAGATTAAGTTTCATACGTTTATAATTTTCAACAAAGGTCGCAAAAAACTGTTTTATCTACAACTGAATCTCCGCTATCAAATAATTATCTAACTCTTTTGCAGATTCCATCACATCATTGTTTTTACAAACAGAACTAAACAAGCGTTTTTCTTCATTTGACATACCCTTTAATTTTGCCGGGGAAATCAGACAATATAATTTATCATGATCAAATAACCGGAAAGAATTATAAAACAAACTTTTCTCACTCAAAGAAAACCACCTTCCTCCCCTATTATCATCATCAATCCAGTATATTTTTTGAATCTTTCCCTCTTTAGGAAGATTCAAATCAAATTCCGCAATCTTCAAACCGTCCTTATTGCTTTCAAGATATCTTTTTATTGCCATAAAATTGTTTTTCATCAGATATTCTCCCGATTCCATGAACTGCATCTGGTAAAATTCTTGTGGTAACGCCAGTTCTCCAAAATCAAAAGTAATATAAGGGTTTACCTGCTGATCCGCTCTATTATATTCATATATCTGATTCCCAAAAAGTTCCCTTATAATCAACCTATCATCTGATATTTTATAAAAATTGGGGGTATTATCATCCAGCGAAATTATTTGAGATGTATGTGTAAGGAACTCAGCGTTATTACCATCTCTATGAGTAATTAACCTATACGGCATATCTTTGCCATAACCAATATAATTGATAAAGACACCCGGCAATCGATACGCCTGAGAGGCGTAATCTTCAAACATATATGTTTTACCAAAATGACCGTTAAGGTCGTACACATTCACCGTAGCGGCAGGAGGGGCAAAAATATAGACAGAATCCTCACAGATATTCGCACTTATTATCTCAATATATTCTCCCGGACCATTTCCTATCATCCCTATCGGTAAGATATATTTTCCGTCTCGAGTAAATTTTAGAACTTGTTTTTTAGCGGACATATCTACAAGAAAAAAATAATCCGGTGTAACTTCCAGCTCAACTTTCCCCCCCAATAATGCACTGTCTTTTGTTTCTAGCGGTATTAATTTAATTGTTTTTATTTTTTCATAAAAAACTTTTGCAGGCTCACAAACTCCCGCATACTCTATTGTTCCGCCACCCTGCACCACTTGATTGCGACATGAGATAATCGGCAATACAATTAAGATTGATAAAAGAATTTTTTGTTTCATGGCTTTGTCATTTTATTTTTTTAGAATTTAGAATCAAAACCGGCATACTACACTCATCACAATGAGATTTATCATAACATTCACTTGCCGTGTACCTTGGATAACATTTCATGGCTAATGGTTGTTCTCCTCGGCAATACCCCATTGTCTGATAGCAAGTTTCACCGCTACTTTTTGATACCGGGATGTTCATTGTATTAGTAGCATACATCCCTACAAGAGAAAATAATAGTACAGAGATTATTTCACATAAAAACATATCGCAAATATAGAAATAAAATTAAAAGGTTGTTTAAAATTCATCCGAAATAATACCGATAGAGATTCCCTCGCCTGAAGAAAAACCGTGTGCACCAAGCAAAAAAAGGACTTACAGAGTATTCTGTAAGTCCTTTTTTTTAGGGAGTGGGCCCAACTGGGCTTGAACCAGTGACCCCCTGATTATGAGTCAGGTGCTACTAACCAACTGAGCTATAGGCCCCAAATAAGGAGAATCCTCAATTAAAAACAAGGAATCTCCCGTATTTTATCAAACTTTGATTTCTACCTCAACACCGCTAGGTAATTCCAGTTTCATCAAAGCATCTACTGTTTTAGGGGTAGAGCTATAGATGTCCAACAGGCGGCGGAAAGAATTCAACTCAAACTGCTCGCGTGCTTTTTTGTTTACGAAAGTTGAGCGGTTAACAGTAAAAATCTTTTTGTCGGTTGGAAGTGGAATAGGACCGCTTACAACAGCACCTGTGGCTTTTACTGTTTTTACGATTTTATCGGCAGACTTGTCTACCAATGCATGATCGTAAGATTTTAATTTAATTCTTATTTTTTGGCTCATTGTATATGTTGTTAACCAATTTATAATTCTTTATTAATCCTCGTCGTCACCAATTTTCTTATTACCCGACTTTTCGATTACCTCTTTAGCCAAGCTTGCAGGCAACTCTGCGTAGTGAGAGAATGTCATTGTGCTTGTTGCTCTACCGGAAGATAAAGTCCTTAAGATAGTAACGTAACCGAACTGTTCAGCCAACGGAACTTTAGCGTGTACGATTCTTGCGTTAGCCTTTGAATCCATGCTGGTAATCTGGCCTCTGCGTTTGTTAAGGTCACCGATAACATCACCCATATAATCCTCAGGAGTAACAACTTCCAAGGCCATGATAGGCTCCATGATAACAGGAGTTGCTTTTGGTAATGCCTTACGGAATGCCTGTCTTGCACAAATTTCAAATGAAAGAGCATCCGAGTCAACGGCATGGAATGAACCGTCTTTTAGTTTAACCTTCATAGAAGTAACTTCATAACCGGCAAGAACACCATTCACCATAGCTGCTTTAAAACCTTTCTCAACAGAAGGGATAAACTCTTTAGGAATGTTACCGCCTTTTACCTCGTCAACAAACTGTAAACCGGTTACACCTTCGTCTGCAGGACCTATTTCAACAATGATATCGGCAAATTTACCTTTACCACCCGATTGTTTCTTAAATACCTCACGGTGTTGAACTGTAGAACGGATAGCCTCTTTGTAATTAACCTGAGGTGCTCCTTGGTTAATCTCAACGCCAAACTCCCTTCTTAAGCGGTCAACAAGGATATCAAGGTGAAGCTCACCCATACCGCTGATAACGGTTTGACCCGTATCGTGATCTGTCTTAACGGTAAACGTAGGATCTTCCTCGGAAAGTTTGCCAAGAGCAATACCCAATTTATCAAGGTCTTTCTGAGTTTTAGGCTCAACAGCAAGACCAATTACAGGATCTGGGAATGACATAGACTCAAGAACAATAGGATGAGATTCAACACATACGGTATCACCGGTACGTAACTCTTTGAAACCTACTGCCGCACAGATATCACCGGCCTCTACAAACTCAATTGAGTTTTGTTTATTGGAGTGCATCTGGAATAGCCTGGAAACACGCTCTTTTTTGCCGGAACGGGTATTCAATACATAAGAACCTGCATCCAGTTTACCTGAATAAGCTCTCATAAATGCCAACCTACCTACAAACGGATCGGTAGCAATTTTGAAGACAAGGGCACAGAAAGGCTCTTTAATATCCGATTTCCTAACCTCTTCTTTCTCTGTATCGGGATTCATACCGGTCACATCGCCTTTATCAAGCGGAGACGGTAAATACCTCATAACAGAATCCAGAAGAAACTGAACACCTTTATTTTTGAATGAAGAACCGCAACAGATTGGAACAACGGCCATCTCTATTGTAGCTTTTCTAAGAGCTGCAATAATCTCATTGGGAGTGATGGAATCGGGATTCTCAAAGAATTTCTCCATCAGAGTATCGTCAAACTCTGCGGCAGCCTCAATAAGCTTACCCCTCCATTCTTTAGCCTCCTCCAGCATATTTGCAGGAACATCTCTAACTTCGTAGTTAACAAGTTCTTTGCTCTCCTGATCGTAGAACAATCCTTTCATTGCAATAAGGTCTACCAGCCCCTGGAATTTATCCTCGGCACCAATAGGAAGACAGATAGGAACTGCATTAGCACCTAATTTCCCTCTCATCTCACTTACAACCGCAAGGAAATCCGCACCTACACGGTCCATCTTGTTAACATAAGCAATCTTTGGAACTTTATATTTGTCAGCTTGTCTCCAAACTGTCTCAGACTGTGGTTGAACACGTCCTACAGCACAGAAAGTTGCAACAGTACCATCAAGAACGCGCAACGACCTCTCAACCTCAACGGTAAAGTCAACGTGGCCCGGAGTATCAATCAAATTGATCTGATACTTCTCCCCACCATAATTCCAGAAAGCTGTAGTAGCAGCAGAAGTAATTGTAATACCTCTCTCCTGCTCCTGAACCATCCAGTCCATAGTAGCGGCACCTTCGTGAACCTCACCAATCTTGTGGGTTTTACCAGTGTAGAACAAAATCCTCTCGGAAGTTGTTGTTTTACCGGCATCAATATGAGCCATGATACCGATATTTCTAGTGAATCTTAAATCTCTTGCCATTGAATTTCTTTAGGTACTAAAAACGGAAATGTGCAAATGCCTTGTTGGCCTCAGCCATCTTGTGCATATCTTCTTTCCTCTTGAAGGCAGCGCCTTCGTTATTGTATGCAGCTAGTATCTCTGCAGCTAATTTTTCAGCCATTGAACGGCCGGACCTTTTGCGGGCATAAAGAACCATGTTCTTCATACTGATAGAAACTTTCCTCTCCGGACGAACTTCAGTAGGAACCTGGAAGTTAGCACCACCCACCCTGCGGCTTTTCACCTCAACCTGTGGAGTAATGTTTTCTAGAGCTTTTTTCCAGATCTCTAATGGAGCCTTGTCAGAATCTTTCATCTTCTCGCCAATCATTTCGATTGAGTCGTAAAAAATAGCATACGCGATACTCTTCTTCCCCTGCAACATAAGGTTGTTCACAAAACGTGTTACTAACACATCATGGAATTTTGGATCAGGAAGTAGAATCCTCTTTTTAGGCTTCGTTTTTCTCATTGTTTTGAACTTTTAATGATTAATGACTTACTTCTTCTTAGCTGGAGCAGCGGCAGTTTTACCTGCTTTAGGCCTCTTGGCGCCGTATAGCGAACGAGATTGTCTACGTCCGTCAACGCCAGCAGTGTCTAATGCGCCTCTAAGAATGTGATAACGTACTCCAGGAAGGTCTTTTACCCTGCCACCTCTTACAAGAACAATTGAGTGCTCCTGTAAGTTGTGTCCTTCACCTGGGATGTAGGCATTCACCTCTTTTTGATTTGTCAATCTAACACGAGCTACTTTACGCATAGCCGAGTTAGGTTTCTTAGGAGTTGTTGTGTAAACACGTACACAAACTCCACGTCTTTGAGGACAAGCATCCAGTGCGCGGGATTTAGATTTCTCTACGATAACCTCGCGACCGTTGCGAACTAACTGTTGAATTGTTGGCATAATTTGTTGTTAATCTTAACTTTATACAAATACCCGAATGTAAATCGGGTTGCAAAGGTAGAATTAATTTCTTTAAATGCAAAGAAATACCCATTTTTTTTGGCCGTAACACCATGATAATTATCAGAATCCCGATAATTTCATAAAAATAGTTGGGAGCAATAAAAGAAACCCCGTAAAAACAAGCAGCAACACAAAAGGGAGCACCCATTTAAACCATTTATTATAAGGAATACGGGCAATGCCCAGCACGGCAATCAAAACTCCCGACGTTGGAGTAATCATATTGGTAAACCCGTCACCAAACTGAAAAGCCATAACGGTAGCCTGCCGGCTCACCCCAATCATATCGGCGAATGGAGCCATAATAGGCATTGTGATGGCCGCCTTGGCACTTGCAGAAGGGATTACAATATTAATGAGTGTCTGAATAGCATACATCAGCCCAAGCGATCCCACTTCCCCTACCTTATCCAACCCACCGACCATTGAATGCAGAATCGTATCAATAATCCGCCCCTGATCAAGAATATACACAATACCGGCTGCAAGCCCCACAATAAGTGCGGCCCCAAGAATATCTTTTGCCCCCTCCATTAACTCTTTCACAATTTGGTTCCCCGATAATCCGATGGCAATGCCGCTCAAAATACCCAGCCCCAGGAACAAAGCGGAAATCTCCCCAATGTACCACTGATACCCCAGCACACCTATAATAAGGTACACGATTGTAAACCCAAGCAGGGTGAGCACATAAAAATGGACCGATTTTCTTAAAGCCATCCCCCCCAGAGAAGCAAAAGCCACTCCCACAAACCCAAGTAAAAACGGAGTATGAATACTGGATGCCCCCACCGTAATATGGCAGCTGCCCCCATACATAACGGTAAAGATAAAACCAACAATCAAAGCAATTGCAAAAGAGACTTTAGAGGCTGTATTCTTATAATAATCCACCTTGCCCCCCGCCTGCTCAATATGAGTACGCCAGTGAGCATCAGCCTGGTACATAATAGACCTCTGCGGATTTCGTTTTACCCGTCCTGCATACCAGAGTACAAACGTAATGGTAATAATATTCAGCACGATCCAACAAAAAAACCGATACTCAATTCCCGAAAACATAGGGAGCCCTGCAATATCCTGCGCTATACCTATGGTAAACGGATTAAGAATAGCCCCCGCAAAACCTACATGCGCCGCCACATAAACCATACAAACGCCCACAATAGAATCGTACCCCATTGAGATTGCAAGGGGTACAATAATGATCACAAAAGCGATTGTTTCTTCACTCATACCAAAAATAGCTCCAAATAAGCTAAACATAAGCATAACAAGTACTATAACAATATTGTTAACTCCAATACAAGCAAGTGCTTTGTTCTGTTCTAACCTTGTTACAAACCCTAGAAATGAGAATATTCCGGCATCTATTGCCTTACTTTTATTCACCACCCAAAAAGCAGCCCCAATCACCAGAATAAACACAATAATTCCGCTCTGTTTTACAAAACCATTATAAAAGGCAGAAAAAATTTCCCACCATTGTCCCTTAGCCGGAACACTCCTAAACTCTCCGTTCACATACTCGCCTCCCGGCACCAGCCATGTAGCCAAAGCACAAACTGCTATAATTGCAAAAATTATAACATATGTATTTGGAAATTCCCGTTTTTTCTTGCTATCACTCATATTATCAAATAAAAATGCAAATATACGAAGAAGCTATTTAAAATTACGTCACATCTAAACCTAGATAAAGTTTTTTTATATAACTTTGAGGACAACAAAAAAACTACACTTATGGAAACAAACAACGTAACAGGCTCCGCTAAGGCACAAACCTTTATCAATCAGGAAAACAAATACGGTGCACACAATTATCATCCGCTGCCGGTAGTCCTTGCAAAAGGGCAAGGTGCATTTGTATGGGACGTAGACGGAAATAGATATTTTGATTTTCTATCTGCCTATTCAGCAGTCAACCAAGGACATTGTCATCCAAAAATAGTAAAAGCATTATGCGATCAGGCACAAACGCTCTGTCTGACATCAAGAGCATTCTATAACGATACTCTTGGCCCTTACGAAGAATTTGTAACCAAGTTTTTTGGCTACGATAAAGTGCTTCCCATGAACTCCGGGGCAGAAGCGGTAGAAACCGCCCTTAAACTGGCCCGCCGCTGGGGATATGTAAAAAAAGGAATTCCGCAGGACAAAGCAATTCTTGTGTGCTGCGACGGAAACTTTCACGGACGTACCATCTCTATTATATCAATGAGTAACGACCCCGATTCCTATTCCCAATACGGTCCGTTCACCCCCGGCATAGAGAGAATACCGTACAACAATACCGCCGCACTGGAAAACCTCCTTAATAAGTGTGGAGAATATGTTGCCGGATTTATTGTAGAACCAATTCAGGGAGAGGCCGGCGTATTTGTTCCCGATAGCGGCTACCTGAAACAATGCTACAACTTATGCAAAAAACACAACGTTCTGTTTATTGCAGACGAGGTGCAAACCGGCATTGCCCGCACCGGAAAAATGCTCTGTTGCGATCATGAAGGGATTCGTCCCGATATCATCATCTTGGGCAAAGCCATATCGGGAGGAGTATTACCCATCTCTGCATGTCTGGCAGACGATGAAATCATGCTCACCATTAAACCGGGAGAACATGGCTCCACCTTTGGAGGTTTCCCCCTTGCCGCAAGAGTTGCCGTAGCTGCTCTTACCGTTGTAAAAGAGGAAAACCTTGTAGAAAAAGCAGAACACCTTGGAAAAATATTCAGAAAGGAGATGGAAACGTTCAACTCTCCGTTTATAGAACTCATCAGAGGCAAAGGGTTGTTAAATGCAATCGTTATTAAACCGCATGCCGGAAAAGAGGCGTGGGATATATGTTTGCAAATGGCTAAAAACGGCCTTCTTGCCAAGCCAACCCATAAACACATCATACGATTTGCTCCACCGTTGGTAATCACAGAAGCAGAACTGCTCAGCGCAATAGAAATCATTAAAAAATCGATTAAAGAACTGGAATAAATACGACCAAAAGCAAATAGCTACCGTTATAAAACATTGGTTATGAAATAGATAACTAGAACTATCATACCAATAAAAAAGATGATAGCTGTATGAAAAATTTAAAACCAAATAATTAAAAAAATGCAATGCTCCAACACAATCCTTATGGTAAGGCCGGTTGCCTTTTCATATAACGAACAAACCGCAGAAAACAATAGTTTTCAGGAAAAAGGATACGAAGATCAAGCACAGGAAAATGCCCTTGAGGAGTTTGATAATTATGTCAAACTCCTTACAGAGGCAGCTGTAAACGTAATTATTGCCGAGGACACCCCTCTACCGCACACACCCGATTCTATTTTTCCCAACAACTGGTTTACAACTCACGGTGCAGAGGAAACAGGTAACGGCGGCAGTACGCTGGTACTTTATCCCATGAATGCCCCAAACAGAAGGCTGGAAAGGGATAAAAATGTATTAAGAACAATAGCAGAATACCAAAATAAAACATTCCGGCAGGTTATCGATCTCACCCATTTTGAAAAAGAGGGAAAGTTTTTGGAAGGAACCGGCAGCCTTATTCTGGATAGAAAAAATAAAATTGCCTTTTGTTGTACCTCTCCGCGCACCCACGAGGATGTTCTGGAAGAGTGGGCCGCCCTTTTAGATTATGATTATTTTCTGTTTGATGCTACAGACGAAGACGGAACCCCCATCTATCATACCAATGTAATGATGTGTGTAGGTGTCCGCTACGCATTTGTATGCCTGGATGCCATTACGAACCTTAATGACCGCGAGCAGCTTATAGAGATCCTGGAAGAGAACGGAAAAGAGATTATAGAAATCACCTTTGAACAGATGCACAACTTTGCAGGAAATATGCTGGTAGTTGCAAACAACAACGGAGAACTGGTACTTGTCCTCTCAGCTACGGCAAAATCAGCCCTTACCAAAGAGCAACTTGCCAAAATAGAGAAGCACTACCAAACAATTGTCTCCCCAAAACTTAATTATATAGAGAAAAACGGCGGCGGCAGTGCCCGTTGTATGCTGGCCGAGGTTTTTTAAATCCCAAACCGGTTTTTTAACTTTCAAACAAATAAACTTTATCGGAACGGCGCAGCTTTTGCGCAACAGCAATTGAGCAAAATTCCCCTTTTACCGCTACCGGAACAGGTTTAAGGTCTACACGTATTTCACCGGGAGTTAGTTCGATAACCCCGGTGGATGGACCTATAATAAGCAGGTTGCTGTCCACTTTTATCTCCCCTGTCTCTACAAGCACCTCTGCCACCCCTATATTTGCAAAATAATTGGTAATCTTGCCAACATACGTTTTCTTTTTAGTTGCCTTATTCCCATACACATCGCTCCATTCTCCCAGTTTGGCTCCCTGATAATACCCATCCCAGAATCCGCGGTTAAATACCTCCCCCACCTCTTCTCTTAAGGAAGCTATGAACTCCGGTGTATAGGTATCGTCCAACACCGCATCCGCAGCCCGTCTGTAGGCATCTGCCACTTTCTTTACATATTCCGCACTTCTGGCCCTCCCCTCAATCTTAAATACGGTAACCCCCGCATTTATGATTTTATCAATAAACTCTATGGTACACAAATCCTTAGGAGACATAATGTATTTATTATCAATCTCTAAAGAATCTCCCGTTTCCAGATCGGTTACTTTATACCCTCTGCGGCAAAGCTGATAACAGGCTCCCCTGTTTGCCGAGGCATTATAATGATGCAGGCTTAAATAACATTTTCCCGATACCGCCATACAAAGTGCTCCGTGACAGAACAGCTCCAACTCCAATTCTCTTCCCGACGGCCCTTTTATTTGCTCCCTTACAATCCCCTCTTTTATCTGTTTTATTTGCGGCAAGGTAAGTTCTCTGGAGAGGACAACCACATCGGCAAATTGCGAATAGAATTTAACCGCCTCAAAGTTGGAAACATTCAATTGGGTAGAAATATGCACCTCCACCCCTATTTGCCGTGCATAATTGATAACCGCCATATCGGAGGCAATGACAGCACTGATCCCCGCCTTTTTAGCGGCCTCCAGAGTTTGTTTCATAGGCTCGATATCCTCGTTATAAATAACAATGTTAAGGGTTAGATATGATTTTACATTGTGCTCCCGGCAGATTGCAACAATCCCGTCTATATCGTTGGGATTAAAATTATTGGCGGAATGGGAACGCATATTAAGATTGCCCACTCCAAAATATATTGAATTGGCACCCCCCTGAATTGCTGCCATCAGACATTCAAAATTCCCGGCAGGGGCCATTATTTCTATTTCTCTTTGCATATTCTATTCTGTAATCTCAAATAATTATAGTGCGTCCAGTATTTTGAATAACACATCCTGCGGCTTTATATCCCACAAGCAGGCATAATCTCCCCTGCGGCACCCCTTACTTCCGTAAATAGAACATGGGCGGCACGGCATATCTGCCTGAACAGCATTGGCCGGGTTTTGTCCCCAGCCATAAAATCCGGCACTCGGATGCGTTGCTCCCCAAACGGAAATCACCGGAGTTCTTACAAACGACGCAAAATGCATATTTGCAGAATCCATACTCACCATTACATCCAGTCCGTTTATAACTTCCAGTTCTTGTTCCAGAGTGTATTTTCCTACCACAGAATGAGTGTTCGAATATTTTTGCTCCCAGCCCATTAAAATTCTCTCTTCCTCCGTTCCCCCTCCAAAAAGAATAATCTTATTATTTGGGTTTTTGCTTAATATTGCTACCACATGTTCCATATACTCCAGTGGCCAGCATTTTCCTTTATGTTTTGCAAACGGAGCAATTCCAATCTGCCTGACACCGGTATTTACTTTTTTCTTTGGTGCCACCGGAGTGTTTGCAAAATTCAGATCCTTTAATTTTAAGGCCACCAGCACATCCTCATAATTGCGCTGGCTACTGTTCATAGGGCTAAAGTTTTTATTGTTGCGTTTTGTAAGCTCCCGCCTCCTTAGCCTGTTTTTATGAATCACCTTGCAAGGAATACCATGTAACAAAAGATAATACCGTATAATACGGCTTCTTAAGACATTATGGATATCGGCAACCGCAGTGGGCTTTAATTTAAGCAAACTCTTTGCAAATTTTACAACTTTCCAGAAGCTGCCATCCTGTTTAAGATTTATTGATACAAAATGAAGATTTTTTATCCCCTTAAAAAACGGTTCCATTAATTTTACGGAAACCATTGTAAATTTAATATCGGGATTCTTACTTGCATATTCCTTTATAAGGGGGGCAGAGATGGCAATATCGCCAAGTGCCGATAACCGTATAATAAGAATATGTTTTTGCTTCACGCCGTCTGCCATAATATCATTATTTTGCGTACAATACCGGATTCAGAGCGGGATCGTTGTACATCTTCATCTGCTTATACACTTTCATGTATTTGCTACCTTGCTCTATGTCGGCAAGCAACTGATCAATTGCCGTAGACAAATCTACCCGTTGCGTTAAAAGCACCTCGTATTTCTTTTTACATTGCTCCAGATGAGCAGAGTCGGCATCTTTTCTGAGAGCCTCAACACGCATATGATAAATCTTAAGGGCCAGAATAGAAAGCCTGTCAATAGCCCAAGCCGGACTCTCCGTATTAATAACGGCATTGGCAAGAATCTTTACATCTTTGTATTTATCAAGCATATAGCTATCTATAAGTTCAACAAGATCTGTTCTGTCCTGATTGGATTTATCAATCCTCCTCTTTATTTGCAGAGCGGTTACGGGATCAATTTGCGGATCACGGATAATATCCTCCAGATGCCATTGAACCGTATCAATCCAGTTTTTAAGATATAAAAAGTACTCTATGGTCTTTACCTGATAAGGATTTTTGATAGGAGCATCTACATGGTCTGTTAAATGATAGTCTGCTATGCATTTATCAAAGATATTGTTGCTTAATTCACTAAAATTCATGTCTGTAAAAATTATATATATTTTATTTATCTCTTTTAAGGAGGTTGTGTGCAAATGTCTCCAGCTGATTTCTCTGCACCTCTGTAAGGTTTAGCTCCTCAACAATGGTGAGAGCTTTCTGATGATATTTCACAATCTCCTGCACGGCACCCTCTTTTACCCCCAGTCTGGAATAAAATTGCTGCATCCCCTTTATTTTTTCCTCACCCTCTTTCTCTGTCAACAATAATAATTTATCCAGCTCTTCTTTATCTTTGATGTTTGCCAGTCTGAATGATTCTACAAGGAGCCATGTCTTTTTATTATTTAAGATATCTCCCCCTATTTTTTTACCGAATACATTGCTTTGCCCAAACGTGTCTAAATAATCATCCTGGATCTGAAATGCAATCCCAAGCATATACCCAAAATTATAGAGTGCCTGAGAAACTTTTTTATCGGCTCCTGCAATCAACGCCCCAATTTGGGCAGAACAAGCAAGTAACACAGCTGTTTTAAGTCCAATCATGGAGATATAATCCCCCATGGTTATAAACGGCATATTCTCAAAATTCATATCATATTGCTGCCCCTCGCAAACCTGTGCTGCGGTTCTGGAGAATAGAGCCAAAGTATCGGGAAGCTTATCTGTAGGACAATCGGCAAGCAGTTCGTACGATTTTATACTCATCACATCTCCGCTGAGGATGGCAATATTGCTGTTCCATTTTTTATAAACGGTAGGTTGCCCCCGTCGGATATCGGCATTATCCATAATATCGTCATGAATAAGGGTAAAGCCATGGAAAATTTCCAGAGCAAGTGCGGGATTTAAGATGGGTTTTTCTATTTTATCGGAGAATAAATTATAGGTCATCAGACACATACGTGGTCTTAATCGTTTCCCCCCTATAGAGATCATATACTCTATGGGTTCGTATAATTCAATAGGTTCCTGATGGCAATCCAACGTTTCCAACCCTTTTTCTACTATATTATCTATTTCTTTTAGTGTAAACATTTAACTGTTTTTACTTTAATTTTAACTATTTTCTATTGCAAAGGTAATGGTTTTTATACAAATTAGTATCTTTACCGCACTAAATAAATTTTTGTAAATGAGCAAGTCCACGATTGCAACGGTTGTAAAACATACCGGAAGTCATTACCTACTCTCACAACTTCCTGCCTGGGAGTTGTTTCCTGCCGTTATAAAAGGGAAGCTAAGGCTTAAGGGGTTTAACTCTACAAACCCTGTTGCAGTAGGAGATCTGGTTGAATTTGAACGGATTGAGAGTGAGCTGGCAACCATAAAGACCATCCTGCCTCGCAAAAATTATATTATAAGAAAATCTACAAACTTATCCCGACAATCCCATATTATTGCCGCCAACTTGGATATGGTCTTTTTAATCATAACCATAGATCTGCCCGAGGTAAAGCAACAATTTATAGACCGTTTTCTGGTAACCTGCCAGGCATACAATGTTCCCGTCTCCATTATCATTAATAAAATGGATCTTTATAATCCCGCTCATCTGGAGTGCGTTGCCGCCTTTGAAGAAATCTACTCGGGAATAGGGTACCCCGTACTGAAAGTATCTGCCACAACAGCAGAGGGACTGGATGCCTTAAAAGAGATATGCAACAAGAAGGTTGTGTTGTTTTCGGGACAATCGGGAGTTGGAAAATCTTCCATCATAGGGGCACTTGATGCCTCTCTTACGCTCAAAACAGCAGAGATATCGGATTACCACCTGCAGGGAAAACATACCACCACATTTTACGAAATGCACCCGCTGACATCGGGAGGATTTGTAATTGATACGCCGGGAATAAGGGGATTTGGGTTGGTAGATGTTTCCAAAGAGGAGTTAAGCACTTATTTTCCGGAGATGCTCAAAATAGAAGATAACTGCAAATTTGCCCCTTGTACCCACACTCATGAACCTGGATGCGCAGTAAAAAGAGCTATCGAGGAGGGAATAATCTCCTACGGCCGCTATGAGTCTTACCTGGGAATGTTGGATGAAGAAACAAAATACAGATAATCCTTAAAAGAATCAATGAATAGAAACGTTCTTAAACTAGCCATACCAAGTATTTTTGCAAACATTACGGTTCCTCTTGTGGGAATGGTAGATCTGGCAATTGCAGGGAGGCTGGGAGATGCTTCTCTCATTGGAGGAATAGCCGTATCCACCATGCTTTTTGATTTGCTCTACTGGAATATGGGATTTCTGAGAATTGGAACAGGAGGATTGGTTGCACAGGCATACGGAAGGAGAGATTTTAACGATGCCATGCGTGTCTTTACGCAGGGGATTGCCACCTCACTCTCCATTGCCTTTCTTATCTGGGTTATACAATATCTTTATGTAGAACTGGCGTTCACATTTATCAATTGTACCCCTCAGGTAGAGGCCCTTGCACGCGATTACTATTTTATCCGCATCTGGGCCGCCCCTGCAACACTTTCTCTATATGTATTTAAAGGATTTTTTATCGGGATGCAAAATGCCATAAGTCCTATGATTGTAGATGTTACCGTAAACGTTGTAAACCTGGTATCCAGCGTGTTTTTTACCGTGTATGCCGGAATGGGGTTTTCGGGAATTGCGGTGGGGACATTGCTCGCCCAATATACAGGACTTATTTTGGCCTCTATTCTGTTGTGTATTTATTACCGGAAATTATTTAAATATATATGCATACGGACAAGCGTAAAAATCAAATACATACGCAATTTCTTTATGATTAATATAGATTTATTTATCCGCTCCCTCTGTTTTTTGTTTGTGTACTCCGGTTTTACCTCTCTGGCCGCCAGATACGGCGATACCCTGCTGGCCGTAAGTACCATCATGATGAAACTCATGCTCCTCTACTCCTATTTTGTAGATGGCTTTGCCTATGCCGGAGAGGCCCTCACCGGGAAATACGTAGGAGCGCAAGATCTTGTTTCCCTAAAAAAAGCGGTACGGGTTATCTTTACCTGGTGCATAGGAATAGGTATTGTCTCCACCTTTATGTACTATTTTGCCGGAGAACCGTTATGCCGCATGATCACCAATAATGAAGAGGTCATTCAACAGGCACAACAATTTCTCCCATGGCTGCTCGCCATGCCCATCATCAGCTGCATTGCCTTTACCTGGGATGGCATTTTTATAGGGGCCACCGCCTCCAAAGCCATCCGCAATTCCATGCTCTATGCCGTAGTGGGCTTCTTTGCCTCCTATTATCTCTTCGAAAGCTATATTGGAATTCAGGCCCTCTGGGTGGCATTTATGGTTCATTTGCTTATTCGTACCATCTATCTTACCGCTACCGCCCGCCGCCGGGTTTTTTCTAAAATTGGCTAAAAATGTTTAGCGGTATTTCGCTTCTATTTTGCGCCAGTCTATAATATCCCAGATAGCTTTTACGTATTCCGCACGGCGGTTCTGGTGACTAAGATAGTATGCATGTTCCCACACGTCTATGGTCATAAGCGGGGTGAGTGCTTTGGTAATAGGACAACCGGCATTGTGTTCGCGGCTGATGGAAAGTTTGCCGGTAATATCGCACTGGAGCCACATCCAGCCCGAACCGAAAATAGAAACGGCTTGGTTGCTGAATTCTTTTTTAAAAGCTTCAAAGCTACCCCATTTTTTATCAATTGCCTCACGCAAATATCCCTGAGGTTCGCCACCCCCTATTGGAGATAGGGTGAAAAAATAAAAAATGTGATTATATGTTTGTGCGGCATTGTTATAAATAGGACCGTCTGCAGTCTCAACAATCGTCTCCAACGTTTGTTTTTCAAAAGGAGTATTTACAATAAGAGTATTGAGGTTATCCATATAGGTTTGCAGATGCTTTCCATAATGATAATCCATGGTTTCCTTTGTAATGGCCGGAGCCAATGAGTCCAAAGAATAAGGTAATTGAGGAAGTTCGAATTTCATAACAAATATGATTAAAAAGTGAATATTATAATAACAAATATTAATTTCTTTGGTTTATCAGGTTTTAAGCCGTAACTTTGGTAATTGATTTCCATTTTAATAACAAAACTATTTACCAACTATGAAAAGGGACGTAAAGTATTTACAATTATTAGCAAAAAACTTCCCCACCATACAATCCGCCAGCACCGAAATTATCAATCTGGAGGCCATTTTAAATCTGCCCAAGGGGACAGAACATTTTGTAACGGACCTGCATGGAGAGCATGAAGCTTTCCAGCACGTACTCAAAAATGCATCGGGAGTCATAAAAAGAAAAGTTGAAGAAATTTTCGGACACACCTTAAGAGATTCCGAAAAAAGGGATTTATGTACCCTTATTTATTATCCCGATGGAAAATTAAAAATTGTAAAAGTGCACGAGAAGGAGATGAGTGAATGGTACAAAGTAGTCTTAATGAGACTTGTACAAGTTTGCGCAAATGTCTCGTCCAAATATACCAGATCCAAAGTAAGAAAAGCCCTCCCCGAGGAATATTCTTATATTATACAGGAGCTTTTGCACGAGTCAAAAGGGGGAGAAGCTAATAAACATGATTATATTACTGCCATTGTGGAGACCATTATCTCTACCGGCCGTGCAGACCACTTTATTATAGCAATCTGCAATCTTATCCAGAGGCTTACCGTAGACTCGCTGCACATTGTGGGGGATATTTACGACAGAGGCCCGGGAGCCCATATTATTCTGGATACCCTGAGCACTTATCACAACTACGATATCCAGTGGGGAAACCACGATCTTGTATGGATGGGAGCTGCCGCAGGAAGTCAGGCGTGCGTGGCAAATGTACTGAGGATGTGTTTCAGGTATGCCAATCTTAAAACACTGGAAGAGGGTTACGGTATTAACCTGCTGCCCCTTGTAACCTTTGCAATGGATATTTACGGAGAAGACCCCTGCACTATTTTCAGACCAAAACATAACGAATATGAACCAATCAGCCCAAAACAAATTAAGCTGATTGCGCAGATGCACAAAGCAATAGCCATTATCCAGTTTAAATTGGAGGCAGAAATTATTGCCCGAAGAAAAGAGTTTGGGATGGAAGAGAGGAACATGCTGCACCGGATTAATCACGAAAAAGCGACAGTAACCATAAGTGGCAAAGAGTATCCGCTCAAAGATACCGATTTTCAGACGATTAATCCCGATAAGCCATACGAACTTACCTTGGACGAGAGAGATGTTATTGAAAAACTTACCCACAGTTTCCAATCCAGTTCCCGTCTTGCCAAACATATGCAGTGTCTCTACACACACGGAGCATTGTATCTGGTACGCAACTCCAACCTGCTTTATCACGGATCGGTTCCACTCAACGAAGACGGTACCTTTAAAACGCTTAAAATACAGGGGACAGAATATTACGGAAAAGCCTTGTTCGATAAAATAGATCAATTGGTACGAACCGCTTATTTTGAGGATGAAAAAACAGCAGCCAGACAATACGGACAAGATTTTATCTGGTATCTGTGGTGCGGCCCGGTATCTCCTCCGTTTGATAAAGATAAGATGGCCACGTTCGAGCGTTATTTTATTGCCGACAAAGAGGTGCAGAAAGAGAAAAAAGGGCATTATTATCATCTGAAAGAGAATCGGGAAATCTGCGAAATGATTCTGAAAGAATTTGGAGCAGAGGGCGAACCTTCTCATATTATTAACGGACATATTCCGGTAAAAACCACCAAAGGAGAGACTCCAATTAAAGCGGGTGGCAAACTATTGGTAATAGACGGAGGATTCTCAAAAGCCTACCAATCAGAGACAGGAATAGCCGGATATACCCTCATTTATAACTCTTTTGGCCTGAAACTGGTACAGCACGAGCCTTTTGAATCAAAACAAAAAGCCATTGAGCAGGGAATTGATATTATCTCGGAGACAAAAGTCCTTGAGTTTGTAGAAAAGCGTAAATTGGTACGAGATACCGATATAGGTAAAGAACTACAAGGGCAAATTGATGATCTGAAACAATTACTGGCAGCCTACCGCTCCGGTATTGTAAGACAATAAGAGTCAAGTGTATAAAAGCAGACTTTAAACATCTTGTCAAATAATAAAATTTAATTAATTAAGAAATATGAATTGGTTTACCGATTTATTGTTTGGGAGTGATATTGCCCATTCGGTACTTGTATTAGCCCTTGTAATCACGTTGGGCATCTTTCTGGGAAAAGTTAAAATAGGGGGAATCTCCCTTGGCATTACCTGGATTTTATTTATAGGAATTGCAGCCAGCCATTTTGGACTGCGGCTGGAGGCTCACCTGCTCCATTTTGTAAAAGAGTTCGGCCTCATTCTGTTCGTTTTTTCGGTAGGATTGCAGGTAGGGCCCGGATTCTTCTCCTCCTTTAAGAAAGGGGGAATAACCCTTAACGGCCTTGCCCTTTTAATTGTACTGCTGGGTTGCGTCACCGCCTTTACCATTCATTTGGTAACCGGAACGGATCTGGCTACCATGATAGGAGTATTATCGGGAGCCGTAACCAATACCCCCGGTTTGGGTGCGGCACAACAAACCTATACCGATGTTACGGGAGGCAACAATCCAAACATAGCTCTGGGATATGCCGTAGCTTATCCTTTGGGTGTAATAGGTATCATTTTCTCCATTGTTATTATTAAATACCTATTTAGAATAAAAATGGACCAGGAGAATGAAAAGATTATGAAATCGGCAGAAAAAGACACAAATGCCGCTCAGAAATATACAATAGCCATTAAAAACTCAGCCGTATTCGGAAAAACAATTTTGCATTTGCACGAGCTGGTGGGAAAAGATTTTGTAGTATCCCGTTTATGCCGCAGAGACGGTAAAATTGAGATTCCTACCTCCACATCCATCATGCAGGAAGGAGACAAAATTCTGGTTGTTTCAAACGCCAGAAACCGGCAACTGATTACTCCCCTTCTGGGAGAGGAACTGAATATGACCTTTGATACCTGGTTAAAAATGGATACACAACTAGCCCTGCGTAAAATAGTCATTACAAAACCGGTCATTAACGGAAAGACACTGGAAGAGCTAAAAATACGCTCGGTATTTGGGGTAAACGTTACCCGGGTAACAAGGGCCGGAATTGATCTTGTAGCCGCAGGAGATTTAGAACTACAAATGGGAGATAGAGTACTTGTAGTTGGAGACGAAAAAGATCTGGACAGCCTTGCAAAAGTACTTGGAGACTCCTCTAAACAACTCAGAGAGCCAAATCTTATCTCCATCTTTCTGGGGATTGCCATAGGAGTTTTGTTTGGCTCCATCCCTTTTATGTTACCGGGCATCCCACAGCCGGTAAAACTGGGGCTGGCAGGGGGACCGCTTATTATAGCAATCCTTATCAGCCGGTTTGGATATAAACTTAAACTGGTTACTTACACAACTCAGAGTGCCAATCTCATGTTGCGGGAAATAGGAATATCTCTATTCCTGGCCGCAGTAGGATTGGGAGCCGGAGAAGGGTTCGTAAAAACCATTGTAAACGATGGTGGATATGTATGGATTATATACGGAGTTTTAATCACCATTCTGCCATTATTGATTGTAGCGGCAATCGCTCGTTTTGGATATAAGCTTAATTACTACACATTAATGGGCCTGATGGCCGGAAGTACCACAGATCCTCCGGCACTTGCTTATGCCAATGCTGCTTCTCCCAATAGTTATCCGGCAGTTGCCTACGCCACCGTTTATCCTTTTGTTATGTTTCTAAGGGTACTTACGGCTCAGGTAATGATGCTGTTTGCATTATAAGAACACTTCGTGCAGCACATCCAGCGATTTTATCTCAACAGGAATTCCAAGATGATGCGAAATATAAACAATCATCCGGCGGGCAAAAGCAAGACGCATCCCACCGGATGATTTTATAGATACGATATCGGTAGATGCGGCATTTAAGATTGTGTGTAACAAAAGAGACTCCGCTGCGGTAAAGTGGGTTGTGCTTCTGCTTTGGTCAATCACACAACGTTGTCCGTCAAATACAAGATACGCCTCCGTAAAACAAGCAGAGGTAATACAAAACAAGGGGGTCTGCTCACAATAATTATCAAGCGGCTTAAACCCCAGCATCTTACTCAGATGGACCATAAAATGAATATGAAAATTGGAAACCCCCTCCTCAAGATGCTCCAACACTCCAATTGAAGCCTTCAGGAACTCAAACAGAGCCGGATTGGCCTCCATCTCCCGAATACTTTTGGAAAGCAACTCACTCATAAAAATGGCAATGGTATTTTTATAAATATTGGTTCTTATCCCCACTAGGTTAAACACCGGAGTCATCTCCTTAATAGTAGGCATATTGCGTGTACCATTACTATAAGTCACAATATCCAATATATTTAACCTATGCAAATTAGAGATACTACTTGAATGTTTACTTAACCTCTTAAAATACAATGACTGCTTACCACAAACATTTGAGTAGCACTGTACTACCAACCCGGAATCTCCGTGCTTAATGGTATGAAGCACTATCATGCAGCTTTTGGTTAACATTGCTGCAAAAAAGAAGAAAGTTTACGCATAACTTGCCCCCGGTGCGATATGGAATTTTTTTCATCCAGAGAGATTTGGGCAAGTGTCTTATCATATCCGTGCGGAATAAAAATCGGGTCATACCCAAATCCTTGTTCCCCGCTTTTTTCACAGGCAATACGCCCCTCCAATACCCCTTCAAACAGATGCAGCTCCCCATGGATCATGAATGCCACAACCGTTCTGAAACGGGCAGCACGGGTATTATCAGACAGGTGAGCATCTCCATCGGGAGTATCGGGAAACATTCGGATCGTATCATCCGGCATGGCTGCATTTGTTCTCTTCTTTTCGGCCTTCTCCAGCTCCCGCAACAGTTTCTGTATATTGTCCTCATTGCTGCAGCCCAAACCGGCGTATCGTGCCGTGTACACTCCCGGGGCTCCTCCAAGAGCATCAACCTCCAGTCCGGTATCATCGGCAAAGCAAGTCTTGCCAAAACGCTCCCACAAATACATGCATTTTTGAATGGCATTTGCCTGCAGAGTATCCCCCGTCTCGGGAATATCATCATTGCAGCCAAGTTCCTTTGGCATAATAAGTGTAAAAGAATCACCCAGAGCCTTGGCGGCTTCAATCACTTTATGTTTGTTCCCTGTTGCAAAAATAATATCCATAATCCCCATTTAATTGTTGCAACAAAGGTACTAAAAGTTTACATTTGTACGAAGTTATTAAAAGCGATAAAAGATGAACATTTTTGGCAAATTCCTTGTTGGATGCACCGTTACGGCTACTGTATTGACAATAACAACACAATTAAACGGTCAATCCAAAGATTTTAAAACCGGACAAAACTTAGAAATTCAATACAACATTCTAAAAGAACTCGGCAACGCTTACGTAGATACCATTAACATAGAAAAGCTGATAAACAAAGGAATAGCAGCAATGCTGGAATCACTCGATCCGTATACCGAATTTTTACCGGAAGAGGACGACGAAACCTTTGAACTTATGAGAACCGCAACCTACGGCGGAATAGGTGCTCTTATAAAAAAAGTCGATTCATTAGGAGTAGTCATCTCACAGCCCTACCATGGCTCTCCTGCCGTACAATACGGATTGGAACCCGGCGACATTATCCTTAAAATAGACGGTACCGATGTAAAACCCCTTACGGCAGATGAGTGCAGCACAAGAATGAAAGGACAACCCGGCACCAATGTCACCTTTCTGGTAAGAAAAGTCCGGAGCGGAAAAGAGATGGAGATAAAAATAACCCGTGCCAGAGTGCATATTCCCGATGTATCTTATAGCGGCATGCTCAAAAATGATATCGGTTATATAAAATTGGATGCCTTTACCGAAGGTGGGTCAAAAGATGTCAAAAAAGCTCTTCTGGAACTTAAAGAGAAAGGGGCAAAAAAACTGGTTCTTGATTTACGCGGCAACGGCGGCGGAATTATGGAAGAGGCGGTAAACATTGTCTCCCTGTTTGTTTCCAACGGCACAGAGGTGGTTTCCGCAAAAGGGCGCACACCGGAGTCCAATTTCACCTACACAACCAGCACAGAGCCGGCAGATACTCTAATGCCGCTGATGGTGTTGGTAAATTCGGGATCCGCATCCTCCTCCGAGATTGTGGCGGGAGCATTACAGGATTTGGACAGAGCAACCATCATGGGAACCCGCACATATGGAAAAGGACTGGTACAAGGCTTTCGGCCAACCGGTTATAACGGAAAGTTAAAACTCACTATATCAAAATATTACACTCCGAGCGGACGATGCGTGCAGGCGATTGATTATACCAACAGGAACACAGATGGAAGTGTGGGGATTGTTCCCGATTCGCTCAAGAAAGAATTTAAGACCAAGTCCGGACGCTCCGTATACGACGGAGGGGGAATCGCTCCCGATATAGAAATAAAAAGCGAACAATACAGCCGTCCCGCCGTTTCTCTGGTTGTAAATGATATTATGGGAGATTATGCCCTAAAATTCTATGCCCAAAATCCAACCATTGCCTCGCCCAAAGATTTTAAGCTCACCGATGCCCAATACGCAGAGTTTGTGAACTATGCGGCAGCACGCAATTTTGACAGCCGCAGCGGTGCACAAACCATGATTGACCAGATGCTGAAAGCGGCAAAAAGCGAAAATCTGTATGAGATGAACAAAGCCGAGTTTGATGCACTGGAAAAGAAGCTGATTATCTCTAAAGAGGAGATGTTAAAGGTAAAAAAAGATGAATTCCAACCCCTGCTGGAAGAGGAAATCATTCAGAAATATTATTTCACAAACGGACGTGTAGAATCTATCTTACGGAATGATAAACAACTACACAAAGCCGTTGAAACCTGGATTGAGAAAAAATAGCTACAACATGCCGTTTATCAATAATCTATATCTTGGAATATCGTCCGGCCTGCTAAAAGAGATTGAGCAAAGTAGAAAAGCTCCGTTCCCTTATCAGGCAGAAGGATTTAAGAGCCTGATTGAGAACGGGAAAGAGAGTTTGTTTGGCAAAGAGCATGGTTTTGACAAAATAACTAGCATACAAGAGTTCCAGAAAGCAGTTCCCATAAGAGATTATAATAAATTCGTACCATACATTAACCGCCTTAGACAGGGGGAAGATTATGTGCTCTGGAACCAGAGAGTAAAATGGTTTGCCAAATCGAGCGGTACCAGTTCCGATAAAAGCAAGTTTATCCCCATAACACCCGATTCCCTTACAATCAACCATTACGGAGGATTCCGCCGGATGCTGGCAAGCTACATAGACAACAACCCTGCCAGCAAATTATACAGCGGGCGTGCCCTCACCTTGGGTGGAAGCGTAACGCCGGAGCCAATGGGAGGCGGTAGCAATGTTGCATTATCGGGAGATCTCTCCGCCATTTTATTAAAGAACTCTCCGGCCATTGTGGAGCTTATAAGAACCCCAAAAATAGAGACGGCCCTGCTGGAGGATTTTAACACAAAAATAGAGAGGATATGCGCCGAGAGCAGTAAACAGAATGTCACCAATTTTGCGGGAGTACCCAGCTGGAATCTTATATTACTCAATAGAATTCTGGAATATACCGGCAAAAAAAATATTAGCGAAGTATGGCCCAACATGGAGCTTTTTATGCACGGCGGAATTGGGTTTGAGCCATATAGAGATATTTTCAAGAAAATTATCCCCTCTCCCCGGATGCACTATCTAGAAAACTACAACGCATCGGAGGGATATTTTGCTTTTCAAGATCATCTTTCCGTAACCTCCATGCTCCTTACCGTAAACAACGGCATTTTTTACGAATTTATCCCTATGGAGAATCTGGAGAAAGTGGTAAGCGGAGAAATAAAAGAAATTCCAACGTTGGAGGATGTAAAGGCCGGTGTCCATTATGCCGTTGTCATAAGCACCGTTGGAGGTTTATGGCGTTATTTAATAGGCGATTGCGTAAAATTCACCTCCCTTTACCCCCACCGGATAAAAATAACGGGGCGCACCCAGCTCTGCATTAACGCCTTTGGGGAGGAGCTCATGATAGAAAATGCGGAAAGAGCCTTGACAGATGCCTGCATACAATGTAAATGCAACATCCGAGACTTTACGGTTTCTCCGGTCTTTATGCAGCTTGCACAAGGGGGGAAAGCCACCAGAGGATATCACAAATGGGCAGTTGAATTTATGACCCCGCCGCAAGATCCGGCAGAATTTGAAAAAGCACTGGATGATGCCATCACCCGGCAGAACTCCGACTACGAAGCAAAGCGAAAAAACAGTGCTACCATGGAACAACTTAAAATGATCTCATTGCCGGAGGGAACATTTTACAAATGGATGGAGAGCCGCAGCAAACTGGGAGGACAGAATAAAGTCCCCCGTCTTTATCCCGATAGCCGGTTTGTAGACGATCTCTTAAAAATAGCCAACGAGCAGTAACATGAATATAGATTGTATTAAAGAACAGATATTTAAAATAAAATCAGCAGAACAATTTGATGAACTCTGCATGGAGATCTTTCATTATCAGGCAACCAACAACCTCATATACAAACAGTACCTTCAACTCATCGGTAAAAACAAAGCCGATATCACCGCCCCCGGCATGATTCCTTTTCTCCCCATCCGGTTCTTCAAAACAAAAAAAATAGTCTCGGCACCCGCACCGGAACAAATTATTTTTACAAGTAGTGCCACCACGGGAATGGAACCTTCCAAACATTACGTACTGGAAACATCTATTTATGAAAACAGCTTTACAAAAGCATTTGAAATCTTCTACGGAAAGCCTGAAGAATACACCATTCTGGCCCTTTTACCCTCTTATTTGGAGCGAGAAGGTTCATCTTTGGTATACATGGCAGACAAGCTCATAAAACAAAGTGGCAAACCGCAGAGCGGCTTTTATCTGTACAACCACGCAGAGCTTGCCGCTATTCTAATCCGGTTAAAAGAAGAAGGGGGAACAACAATCCTGCTGGGGGTAAGTTTTGCATTGCTTGATTTTATTGCAAATCACCCTCTCTCTTTTCCAGAGCTCACCGTTATTGAAACCGGCGGAATGAAAGGACGCGGAGAGGAACTCACCCGCAAACAGCTCCACAACACGCTGGCAAAAGGATTTGGGGTAAAAGAAATCCACTCGGAATACGGGATGGCGGAATTACTTTCACAAGCATACTCTACAGAAGAAGGAATCTTTAATACCCCTCCGTGGATGAAGATCATCATCCGCAACCTATATAATCCGTTTCATTATTATATCGGGGAAGAAACATCTCCGTTAGGAGGTGTCAACATCATAGACCTGGCCAATATAAACTCCTGTTCTTTTCTGGAGACTCAAGATATGGGAAGAACCTTTACCAACGGCTCTTTTACCATTGAGGGACGTATTAAAGATTCAGAACTGCGCGGGTGCAACATGCTACTGGAATCCATTTGACCAATCACAACGCAGAGCCAAGCCCCAGCAATATATCGTTTTTAATCTCATCATCCAGATTCATCTCTTTTACCTTGGCTTTAATTTTAACTTTACTTCCACGCACACTCGATTGGGTAATATTAAGGATACTGGCCACATATTTAATAGAATAATCCTGCCGCAGCAACAACACAATCATTTTTTCCTGGTTGCTTAAGGTATCCAGATATTTAAGAATAGGGCTTGTCGTAATCAGTAATTCATTATTCACCAGATTTAGCAACCGCTTTCTGGTCTCCGTTTTTGCAAGATTAATCTCACTTTGGAACACATCATAAAGAGACGGATCCGTCGCAAATACTTTTGCCGATAAGTCATTCACTTTATCAATAAACGTCGGTAATACTCCCAGAGAAACCGAAACAACATCTACCATGGATTTTGTCTGCAACAGTTCTTTTTCAAGCTCTTTCTGCTTAAATTCCATGCTCCGACGGAATACCTTGCTCATTTTGGACTTATAAAAAAGTAAGACCAGTAATAGCAGAAAAGCCAGTATCACAACAATCCCCACCAAAATTAAAATCTGTCTTTCATCCCCTATTTTTTCCAGCTTGTTTTTCCGGATTATTATATTGTATTGCAACTCCTGCTCTTTCTGCCTTTTCTTATGAAAAGAAGAGGTTGAGTTAAGAGCATGCATAAATGCCTTTCTATATGCAAACGCTGCCGGTTTGTAATCTTTTGCCAGCGAATAAATATCTCCCACATTCCTATAATAATTATGCAGCCGCTCATCGGCAACGTCTGTTTTTACAACGCTCTCTACTGCTTTGTTTGCATATAAAATAGCACTATCCACATTCTGCATAAAAGAATAATACTTAGAAACAGAAAAGTATATCTTTGAATAATCGATCCCCCGCCTGGTCTCACTCTTAAGTTTACTCTCCAATTTAGCATATCTGATGGCACAAGCATAATTCCGTGTTGCAGCAGAATACGAAGAATAAGCACTATAATAAGCATATTTTATATCATCATTCAACAGTAAATTATCCTGTTCAAGTTCTTTTAGATAAATAAGGGTAAGATCATATCGCCTGGAAATCATACATGCCAGTGCTCTGTCAACCTTCAGCAAAGCAATACTTTGCTTGTCTTCCAATGCAGCATACTCATCAAACGCTTTTTGATAATATCCATCTGCAAGATCACGATCCATATAAACATTATTAATTAAAGCCAGATACATATTTACCCTTGCCATATAATAACTGGGGCGGGAGATTGTCTTCTCCAGAATCACCTGCGCCTCTTTTAAAAGAGGATACACCAGCGTATCCTTGCTTCTAATATTATATTTAATAATTGCATAATAAAGAGAGGCCCGTGCATAGTCAAACCCCTTTTTATAATTTGTAGAATGGGCTATGTAGTCCCTTTTATAGTAATTGTAAATATGCCGGATTGTTGAATCGCTTGTTATCCTTATAAAGTTATTCTCCTGCGCAATTATACGCAACAATCCGTAACAATGAACCTGCTCCAAGCTTAATCCGTCCCGGGAAACAGAATCAAGTCTGTCAAGTGCCTGTTGCGGATTGGAGAACAAAACAGAATCGACAGAAGGAAACATGCCTACTGCCTCTTTAGAAGATTTGCATCCCGATAATAAAAGAAGAATCCCCGTTACTGAAATATATATAGATCGATTAATAAGCATAGGTAAAAAAGTTGGAGTAAAGATAGCCATTTACGCCCATAAAAAAAGGGCTCTTCAGCCCTTTTTCAATAAAACTAACCCTTGTGATTAATAAATAATTTAAATTAAATACGTGGTAGGATACCTGTTAAATATCCTTACTACAAATATACATTCAAGAGATACTAAAACATCCGAAAAATAGAATGCATTTGGTAAGTAGCGGAATATTCCCGTACAAACAACTATATAATAGCAAATTATCAAACAAAAGTAGCGCTAATCAATAGCGCTACAAAATCCGTTATTCCATTTGGAACAGCCCCTATACAGCCCCTGAAGCCTTAAAATAGGACTCTATCATCTCCGAATAATACTTTGCTTTGGAGGCATCACCATTCTTTTCAAACACTTCCGATACCATTAATATATAGTACAAGTTGCGTTGCAGATCGTCTGCTGAAATCATTGCTCCGCTAAAATTCTTACTGAATAATTTCAGTGCTTTTTGTGTCTCGGAAACAAAAGCATCCGCCAGTTTATAGGCCTTCTCCTTTTCTCCCGCCTGCAAATAAACGGCAATGGCATCCATCAGGGCTCTCTCGGTTAAAGCAGATAATATCGAGTTGTTCAAAGGGAAATTTTTTGCCGGCATAATCTGCTGCATCTTATCCAGAACCTCAACAGCACGTACAGTATCGCCCTGCGCCATAAGATATTTAGATGTATTGGTTAAAATATCCCTTGGAGAGACCAGATTATTAAATGTAAGCAAATTCTGATAATCTATATTAACAGTGGTATCGGCAAGGCTTTCCCATTTATACACATTCATAATCCGATTGTATAAAGCATCGGCATCTGCCTGAGCAATGGTAGAAGAGGTACCGGTAGAATTCTTAATAGGGACAAACTTGTAAACAAATCCGTCAAACTGCAGATAATCCTTAATACCCATATTAATCTCAGAGCCTTTTTGCAGAATATACAACGGCCTATCCCATTTATAATTGGCAATGTAATCCAGAATCATCAACTCTGCCTTGCCCAAAGAATTTTTACCCTCGGGAATAGAAATAATAATAGAATCGGCAACCTTATCCATATCTTTCTCGGAAACAATTTTATACTTGCGTATATTTTCTTTATTAACAGGAAGAACAAGATTTCTGGCAGCAATGTAATTATGGTTCTGTCCGTCATTCATAGGAATGGTAATCTTTGGATTCTTAAAAATATCAATCACTTCATGTGCAGGAATAGATTTTCCCTCAAATCGCTCATAAATTGGTACATAATCATTGGTTCCGTAAAAATACTGAGTACGCGGAATGGTAAATGCAACCGGATCCGATTCATACGTCCTGTTCTGCATCTGATCTATATACCAGTCTGTTCCAAGTAAAGAGGTATTCATCACCCGTACATCTGTTCTTACCCCTTCTACCTCCTGAATATACCACAGAGGAAATGTGTCATTATCTCCGTGAGTAATTAAAATAGCATTGGGATCTACCGATTGCAGATAATTATAAGCCAGATCTCTTGACGTATAACGGCCGCTACGGTCATGATCATCCCAGTTCTGGCTTGCCATCTGAAACGGAACTATCACACACAGCACAGAGGCAACTCCCGCTGCTATTTCCGGTTTTGTGATTTTTTTTAGCAATTCGGCCAGCCACATTACCGCAAGGCCTATCCATATTGTAAACGCATAGAAAGAGCCGGCGTATGCATAATCACGCTCTCTCGGTTGCATAGGAGGCTGGTTCAGATAAATCACAATAGCAATTCCGGTAAGAAGGAATAATAACATAGTCACTACCCAATTATGCTTATCTTTTTTAAGTTGGTAAAATAATCCTATCAATCCCAGAATAAGCGGCAGAAAATAGTAGTGATTTTTAGCCCGGCTGTTTACTATGTAATCGGGCCCCTCACTCTGGTCTCCCAGACGGGCCTTATCAATAAAGCCAATCCCGCTCTCCCAGTTTCCTTTAAATAATTCCCCCGGTATATTTGCCTGCAGATCATTCTGCCTCCCCACAAAGTTCCACATAAAATAACGCAGATACATAAAATCAACCTGATAATCAAAAAAGTAAGCCATATTATCTTTAAAAGTAGGCATTTTATGCTTGGACCCGGGAATTGTTTTTCCCCTCCCTTGTGTATACATCTGATAAAACGGCACATATCCGTCATCTGCTCCGCTCTGCCACATTCTTGGGAAGAGCATTTTGGAATTGGACGCATAAACAGGCTCGGCCGGCCCATCCAGCTTTATATATTTACCATTTAATACATTGTAATATTTAGGGGTTTTTATCTCTGCTACGGGAGAAGCATATGTCTCGCCATAAATAAGCGGATTACTTCCATATTGCTCACGCCCAATATAACGGACAAGGGTAAAGGGATTATCGGGCTGATACTCATTGGTTGGAGTATTTGCGCTGGAACGTATCACTACAACGGCAAATGTGGAATAACCTATTACAATAAGCGTTGCGCACAGAAAGATTGCATTCAGCAACACCTTACTTTTCTTATAAGTATAATAAACACCCCAGAATCCGGCCACAATAATCGCCAATACAAAAAGGGTTGCACCGCTGTTCATAGGGAGCCCCATCGTGTTTACAAAGAATAAATCGACATAAGCCGCCAGCTTTGGAAGATACGGAATAATACCATATAAAATAGCGACCAGAATAACCCCCGATAATAACAACACAATAAGGGTTCTCTTTGTAGTCACCTCATACTTTTTATAATAATAGATAAATACAAGAGCAGGTATGGCAAGCAGGTTCAGTAAATGGACACCAATTGAGATACCCATTAAAAAAGCAATAAGGGCAATCCATCTGTTCGAATATTTTTTATCCGCCTCCTCTTCCCATTTTAGCATGGCCCAGAAAACAACAGCAGTAAACAAGGAAGACATTGCATAAACCTCTCCCTCCACGGCAGAAAACCAGAAAGTATCGGAGAAACAATAGGCAAGTGCCCCAACAATTCCGGCTCCATAGATAGCAATTACATTGGAAGTAGTAAGAGCCTCCTTGGATTTTTCCACAATTCTTCTTCCCAAATGGACAACGGTAAGGTATAGGAAAAATATTGTAAAAGCGGAACACATTGCGCTCATGGAGTTTACAAGCATTGCTGCGCTCTCTTTATCTCCAAAAAGGGTAAAGAATCTTGCAATTACCTGAAAAACGGGATTTCCCGGAGGATGTCCAACCTCCAATTTATAAGATGACGCAATAAACTCTCCGCAATCCCAGAAACTAGCTGTAGGCTCAATGGTTGAGAGATAAGTAAACGATGCAATAAACAATACTATTCCGGCAATAATATTATTTATTATGTTGAACTTCTTTAACTCCATATAATTATAAATATTTGTTTGCAGTTTATTATAAATAGTCTTAAATAGTTATTGAGCTGTTTTTATTTACTCAATAAACGGCAAATATACGATTTTAGTTTTTTAATACTACCTTTGCAGCAAAATTCGTGCAATTTAGGTACAATTTAATAGACGCAAACAGGAATATGGCAAATAACGATTGGAAAGAGAGGCTGGGTATGGTTTATTCAACCAATCCCGATTTTAAATATGAACAGGAGAATCGTGATGAAAAGCAAACCCTGTCTACCGCACAACAGAAGTTAATTGTTGCTATTGATAAAAAGGGGAGAGCCGGCAAACAAGTTACGATTGTAACGGGATTCATAGGAAAAGAAGAAGACTTGCAGACACTCGGAAAAACCATAAAGACAAAATGTGGTGTGGGAGGAGCTGTAAAAGAGGGAGTTATTTTAGTTCAAGGAGATATGAGAGACAAAATAGTAACCATCCTCACCAATTTAGGATACAAGGCAAAACGGGGAAATTAAAAACTAATCCGGAGAAGGAGAATATAAATGTTTCAGGATTCCACAACAACATCATCCGGTTCTATCAATCAAATATGGCCTGAGAGCTACATTGCTACCGCCGAGGTAGAAAGTTTTTCCAGACCGGCAGCACCTACTTTGCTCGACAGCGCAGCCAATGCCGGATTTATACTTGCCATCATCCTGTTTTTTTTGGTAGCATATAGTAGAATTTTAGAAGGATTCTATTACATCTTATCTTCGTTCTGGAGCTTAAAGAAAATATTAGTAATTGAAAGTCAATCCAATCCACAAACAAGTAGAAACACACTACTTTTATTCTCAATTATTGTCTCTTCTTTTATTCTGGCCAGCAGCAACCATGAAAACAGATTCGCCGATAACTCCTACCCCATTATTGTTAACTTTGCAATCATCCTCTCATGCATAGGCGTTTATCTTTTATTCAGACGATGCGCTTTTTATCTTCTTTCCTGGGTTAATTACAACGGCATATTCAACACAATTCATAAAATCTCCTACTCTTATCTTGTTTTGGGGATGCTATTCTCGCTGATAGGATTTCTTTTCAGTATTTTTTTTGACAGTCTCGATTATATATATAGTGCGTCCTACATTACTGCAAGCATGTTTTTAGCATTTTTATTTTATTTTATTCGTGGCTATCAATTAATTATTGCAAATGGATTTTCACATTTTTTTTATATTTTATATCTTTGCACCCTTGAAATTTTGCCTCTTATTATTTTGGCACATTTAATTTTCACATAAAAGTATGAAGATTTCAAATATTCTTATTTCTCAACCGGCCCCAGTAAACAACTCTCCATATGCCGAGTTAATATCAAAATATGGAGTCAGCATAGACTTTAAACCTTTTTTTAGAGTAGAACCGCTGAATGCAAAAGAGTTCAGAGCTCAAAAAATCAATATTTTAGATTTTACGGCAATTGTCTTTACGGCAAGAACTACGATTGATGCATTCTTCAGACTTTGTGAGGAACTAAGGATCATTGTTCCCGAAAGTATGAAGTATTTTTGCAACTCGGAAGCTATTGCTCTGTATCTTCAAAAACATATTGTCTATAGAAAACGTAAAATTTTCTTTGGGAACGGTACTCCTGCCTCTATTGTTGAAGCAATAGGGACAAAGCATAAGGACGAGAATTTTTTGCTGGCTACTACCGATAATGTAAAAGGAGATATCCATAAATTATTTACCAAAGCAAAACTCAAACACGACAGTGCCGCTTTTATAAAAACCATTCATGCCGATTTATCGGATGTGGATTTTAACAATTACCAACTGGTTGTATTCTACAGCCCCTCCGATATTAAATCGCTGCAAGAGAATTTCCCCGATTTTAAACAAAAGAACCTGCACTTTGCAACATTCGGCCCGGCAACGGCCAAAGCCATGAAAAGTGCAAAACTAACAACCACAATTATAGCACCCACCCCTGAGGCTCCGTCAATAGCGAAAGCTTTATTGCTTTATTTTGAGAAGAAATAAATATTCGAAACGAATTATTATTAATGCCTGCAACACTAAAAAAAGACGAACGGCTCAGCTCCTTTAAGGAGATTGAGGCCCTTCTTTTAAAAGGACAATCCTTTTTTAGCTATCCCTTTAAGGTAAACTACCTTTTAACGTCGTCCGAAGAGGGATGTACCGGCGCAAGCATTGTTATTTCCGTCCCTAAAAGAAATTTTAAAAGAGCTGTAAAAAGGAACTTGATAAGACGCAGAATACGGGAAAGTTACCGATTAAATAAAGAGGTAATGAATATCCCTGCAAACAACAAGCTCCATGTTATGTTTGTGTATATAAGCAAAGAGGTAATGGATTATCATGCAATTGAGCCAAAGCTAAAAGAGATGTTGGTGAAATTTGGTGCGATTCTCAATAAAACAAATCATGTGGAACAAACAGATTCCGCCCAATAAATATGTCCGGCCAAACAAATAATTTGAGGAGTATTGTAAAGCGCATCTGCGTTTTTCCATTTATCCTGTTGATTCAATTCTACCGGATATGTCTCTCTCCGCTCAAACCCCCTTCATGCCGTTTTACCCCCACCTGCTCACAATATGCCATAGAGGCATTGCGCAAACATGGAGCGGTAAAAGGTCTCTATCTAGCTGTTAAACGAATTTTGCGCTGTCACCCGTGGGGCGGAAGCGGGTACGACCCCGTCCCGTAAGAAAACAACTTCCCTCCTAACAATCGAATTAACAGTCAACC
>JAVWIB010000001.1:32790-54949 GCA_036639755.1 Bacteroidales bacterium | reverse complement strand
AAGTAGCAGCAAATAACAGTAGCAGCAACAGAATCATACCGTTACTCCGTCACATCCATTGCAATATCAAAACGGCGATAAACCATCTCGCGATCTTCAAACTCTTTGGAAAGGGTGTCAATCTCCGACTTAGGAACCTCTGCAAGATTTAGCATAATGAGGCCATCTACACAATAATTAAACTCGGGATCCACATTAAAAGCAACGATCTTGGCATTAATTTTAAGGTATTTCTTCAAAAGTGTAGGGAGTCTGTATTTATTATTACTCAGACGGAACATAAAGCGATCGAATTTTTCCAAAGAATCAATTCTGCCGGTGAGCAGTGTTGCCACATCAACCCGTTTATAATCAGGCTCAAACGGATTTACAGGTAGCACATAATTTGCAAAGAGCGGGTTGGACTGTTTCTGTTGCAGATAATAAACCATCAGACTTCTGTAAAACAAAGGATACCAGGCACTCATACTTACCGGGCCAATAAGATACTTTATCTGAGGATATTTAATAACGGTATACAAAAGCCCTTTAATAAGGAGCATGAGCGGAAGAGCTTCTTTCTGATAAGCAAGCGAAACAAACGAACGTCCCAGCTCAATCGATTTTAATAAATGCCATCTGAAAGCCGGTTTATATCTGAATAAGGAGTGAGTATAAAAACCGTTCAACCCATATTGTGCAATAATTTCCGCCCCAACTCCAAGTCGGTAGGCACCCACAATTGCTTTTTGAGATTGATCCCATAAAACAAGATGTTTATAATACTCATCATACAAGTCCGTATCAATTGCCCGATTGGTTCCCTCTCCCACATTTCTAAAAGATTCTTCCCGACAACGCCCTATTTCCTTCATAACAGTAGGAATATCTTTTACATCAAAAAGGTAACACGCATAAGTGCCCAGCTCAAATAATTTACTATCCTGTGCTGCTGATATTTCGCCCGCCATAGCCTCTTTATCTGCA
This sequence comes from Bacteroidales bacterium, assembly GCA_036639755.1. GTDB lineage: Bacteria > Bacteroidota > Bacteroidia > Bacteroidales > UBA932 > Egerieousia. Next base: position 53,983 of record JAVWIB010000001.1, on the reverse strand, counting down.
GGCTCCGACAATGGAACGGTATATCCCCCCTCTTCTCTGGCAACCTCTTGGGTAATGTTCAACTTTTCAACAGTAGATTCGTCCTCCTTCTTTGCATCTTTCGGAACAGAAATATTTGCCTCCAGAGCATAGGTTCTGTTCCACAAATATTTTCCAAGAGCCTCTTTTGTGGTAAACTCCTCTATCTCCGTAGCTAAAATAGGGCGTCCTATCCTCATCGAGATGGTTTTATCTTTTTTATTAGCCAGCTCATGCGGCAACCTTACGGTACGCAACATAGGGCTTATTTTGCCTATCAGATGAAAAAATTTGGAATTTCCCCCGTCAAAATAGACAGGAACAACAGGAACTCCGGTGGTCATGATTAATTTGATAATAGAATGTTGCCAATCGATATCTTTTACAATTTTTTCTTTATTACAGTTGGACGAAACTTCTCCTGCCGGAAAAAGCCCCAGCCCTCCCCCCGCTTCCAAATGCTCCTTGGCCAGTTTCAACCCTTTCAGACTGCTTCTCAATCCCGGTTTATCGGTGAAGGGGTTTACGGGGAAAAAGTGACCTTCCAAATTGGGAATATGCGAAAGGATAAAATTTGTGAGAATTTTAAAATCGGGCCTTACCGCACCTATTTTGGCGAGTAAAATCATGCCGTCAATTGCTCCAAACGGATGATTGGACACAATAATAAACGGCTCGTTTTTGGGTAAATACTCCAACTCCTCTGCAACAACGTCACATTTTACATTTAAGTGTTCTATTAATTTTGATGCAAATTCTATCCCATGATATTGCAATATATGGGAATATAATGCATTCATCCTGTTAAGCCCTGCAATCCACATTGCAATAGATGCAATCGCTTCTCCTAGAAAACCTTTTACCTTCAGGGCGTTTTTAACTTCAGATTTATTAATTACTTTTGTACTCATCGTTTAAGTCAATACTGCCCGCAAAGATAAAAAAATATATGGATTTTAAAGATAAAATAAGCATCTTGCCCAACTCTCCCGGGGTGTACCGTTTTTTTGACAGTCATGGAACAATTATCTATATAGGTAAAGCCAAGAACCTGAAAAAGAGGGTATCCCAATATTTTGTAAATCCGCAGAGGCTTACGGTAAAGACCAAAATTCTTGTTTCAAAAATTGCGAATATCGAACATACAATTGTTGAGAACGAGCGGGATGCCCTGCTTCTGGAAAACAATCTTATCAAACAATATCAGCCCCGTTATAACATTTTACTGAAAGACAGTAAAAGCTATCCGTGGATCTGCGTAAAAAACGAACCGTTTCCAAGAGTCTTCCTTACCAGGCGGTTTATTAAAGACGGCTCCGACTATTACGGCCCTTATAGCTCCGTGCAACATGCTCATCATCTGCTGGGGCTTATCAACAATTTGTATCAACTCCGCACTTGCAATTTGGCCCTTACTCCTCAAGCCATTGAAAGCAAAAAATTTAAACCCTGTCTGAATATTCACATAAAAAAATGTGAAGGCCCGTGCGTAGGAAATATATCTCAGGAAGATTATAATTTACAAATTTCCAACATAAAAAACATATTAAGGGGAAATACAAATGATCTTATACGGGACTATAGAGCTAAAATGTTACAAGCCTCTAAAGATCTTAATTTTGAGCAGGCATACATCTATAAAGAAAAAATGGAAACGCTGCAAAATCATTATAGCAAATCTTTAATTGTACACCCAAGCATTACCAATGTAGATGTTTTTTCTATTGTTTTTGACAAATATAGTGCATTCGGGAACTTTTTCCGGCTGAACAGCGGCTGCATTGTACAAACCATCAACCTGGAATTCAAACTGCAGATAGAGGAGCAGCAGAGTGAGGTTCTCACCCGATTTATGCTGGAAACATACAAAATAATAGACGATAGCACCTTAACCGGACGAATGGTAAAAGGGAATAATGCCGCCAACATAGACGAAATTTTGGTTCCCTTCCTCCCCGATGATTTATCGCTGGGAAAAAACATCCACATTCCCTTAAAGGGAGATAAACTTAGCCTTTTGGAATTAAGCCTTAAAAATGCAAATGCGTTTAAGTTTCAAAAACTCAAACAAGAAGAGATAAAAAACCCGGAAGAGGGAAAGAACCGGGCACTCCTTGCCCTTAAAGAAGATTTACATCTAAATAGGCTTCCACTTCATATAGAATGTTTTGACAACTCCAACACCCTGGGGACAAACCCGGTAGCAGCATGTGTCGTATTTAAAAACGGTAAACCCAGCAAGAAAGACTATCGCCATTTTAATATAAAGACCGTAGTAGGAGCCAATGATTATGCCTCTATGCGTGAAGTTGTCTACCGCAGATACTCACGGCTCCTTGCAGAGGAACAAGAACTTCCGCAGTTAATCCTGATAGACGGAGGAAAAGGACAACTTGCCTTTGCCTATGATGCTCTTGTAGAGTTGGAGCTCCATCAAAAAATTGAAATTGTAAGTATTGCGTAGCGGTTGGAGTAAATCATTACTTTAAACGACGCTACCTCTTTATTTTTAGACAAAAACTCTCCTTCTCTTAAACTATTAATGCACTTGCGCGATGAGGCACACCGTTTTGGTATAACCCACCACCGGCAAAAACGGACAAAAGCCCAGATAGACTCTGCCTTGCGTGAAATTGATGGCATAGGAGAAATGACGGAGAAGAAACTCCTGCAACATTATAAAAGTGTAAAAAGGATCAAAGAGGCCCCATTTTCAGATGTATCTGCTCTCATAGGACAAAAAGCAGCAACCGCCCTATTCAGGCATTTTAATTTAATTATCTAGAGGTATCGTTTCTTAAAGCTGCAGTATTCCATACAATAATACCGTTAATAGAATTAGCCAGATAGAATAAATACATAATAACCATAAGTCCCGCATGTGCGCCGCCATCTACCCAAACAAAAGCCCACATAACAATGCTTATCCCATTTACAGCCACCCATAAAATCCATTGTTCCATATACTTACGCACCATCAGCAACATAGCCAGTACTGATAAAACCGTTGTTGCAGAATCTTTATATGGCTGCGGGTCTCCCGTATAAATAGTTAGCAGATAACCTCCCAAAACCGTTCCTACCACACATAAAATAAGCAAAGCAACCCGGGCATTATAACTCATTAATTTACTTTTAACAATTGATTCATCTGTATGCCCCTGTAAATCAATATCCCCTCTATCTTTCATCCACATAAACCACCCAATAATCTGCATAGGGAGATAGTAGAGGGCATTGAGTAAAAAATCGCCATACAGTTCGGATTCATAAGAAATATACGCATAAAGCGAAACATTTATTAAACCAAAGATATAATTGGACATACTCCTTTTGGCCACAAGCACCACACACACAACTCCGGTAACGGAAGCAATCGTCCCAATAATATCAAACTCATTGGTTAAAATGGCATATAAAATATTAAATGTAAGTGCTCCCAGAATAAGGAACCAATCGAACAACCGTAACGTATACTTGCTAAAAATTTTCATGTACTTGAATTTAGGACAAAAATACTAATAAATTGATACAGTAAATAATAAATTGAATACATTTTTACTTCCCTGAAAACCACCGAGCCTTCCATATCTGACACCAATCCCTACAGGAGCTCCTATATGAAAGAAATATCCTTCCAACATTACATCTGCGCCGTAGGTATATAAATTCTTTTTATCCACGGTAGCAAAATCGGCATACGGAACCACCTGCAACCTTTTTAAATAAGCAAGCCATCCCAAACTTTTATCCCCGGTCCATACAGGAATTGCATAATCTATGGTAGCCTTAAAATAATTGGTTCCGTAAACATCATCGTCATAACCCCTTGGCATATCCACAAGATTATCCAGATAAAATAACTTTCCATTTATAAACTGCTTCTGATAGCTCACCGATAATCTTATCCCTTGTCTATCCCATATCCCCGGAACATAGCCATAAGCATACACAGAACCTACCTTTCCAAAATTCTCTCCTCCCCCCGGTTCAAAAGCCCCTTTCACAACGGCACTAAATCCCCATTCCGGAAAAACAGCCCCCACAGCAACGGGCCTCATCTGGTAATACTGCAACCCACCTACTACCTGATGGCGATATTGGAACTTTCCCGCCTGATAACTATATACCTCATTATTACTAAAATCCCACTGCATCTGAGGCGTAAGCCCTCTCACCCAGCCATGACTGCTAAAATTAAAAGGAATATAGGCACGCAACCTGGTCTCAAACAACGCCGATTTGCAAAAACTTCTTTGCAGAACTCTGTCTTTCCCCTGCTGTACCATTTTTAACTGATACCGATCGTCGGCATTTACATCCACACTTAAATCAAATACCGGATAAAGTCCCATATAAGTAAAATTGGCATGTCCGGCATGCAACCCTTTCTTATAAGAATACCCCAGCATGGTTACCGCCGTCCCCAAAGAGTTCTGAGAAAACAACGATGCCCCTACCGCCACATTCTCATAAATTTTATCATAACTATCCGTTAAAATTTTATCCACATTTAAATAGACCGGTAACCATGAATGAAACCGAAACAAATGTGCAAATTTATTGTATCTCTTTGCCTTAAGAGAATCCCCCACAGGAGCCGCCTCTGTTGAATGATAGGAAATCCCTTTCTGTTGCAATGCCTCATGCGCCTGACGGCTTAACTCCTCTGCAACCACAAATCTAGAGTCCGATTTTAATTGTCCCTCTTTCAGTTCCACTTTGTATCCGGCCGCAATATCAGCACAAGGCATGTCCGTTACGGCCGGTGAGAAACCGCCCCGCCCTATCTCCGAAAAGAATAACTTCCTACCCGCTATGCTCGGACTATAAGCCCCCAACCTATTGTTGGTAAGCCTTTTAAAATCACCGTTGCCTGTATTGTACATGTAAATATTTGCCACTCCGTCTATTCCCGATGAAAAATAAATAGTATCCCCCTCTACATGCACCCCGGAAAACTTCATATTCTGCTCCTGTATAATCTTCTCCCACTCCCCCCCATGTGCATTTATCCTGAAGAAGCCAAGTCCCCTAGAGGTAATTGCAAACGCATAAATAGTATCGCCAATCCACGCACCTTCCGTAATCTGTCCGTTTAACGGGGGTGCAATAGAATATTGTTTCTCTCCGGTAGACGCATTCAATACGGCAATATTGGAAGTACCGCCTACCTTATACTCTACAACGGCAAGAGAGTCTCCCGTACTGCTGAAAAAAGGATTATTATAAGAAGTTCTCCTGCTTAATTTTTTTATTTTATTGGTAGTAAGATCATATGCAAACAGCCGGTTAAACGATTCGTTTTTCCATCTGGGGCTGCTTACGGTTTCGGTAAAATATATTTTATTGCCATGGGGGGAGAGTTGTCCCCCTGCGGCACTTCCGCTAAAAGACCTCAGCCGCTTTTCGGAACCTGTTTTTACATTCAGCATGACCAAAGAAGCAGGTTTGTCATAAGACGATTTTACATATATCACACGATCTTCCGATAAAGCAACTGCCTCATTATAATCCGTATTGTATTTACTTACTTTGGAAGTCAAATGCTTTGAGGATGTTAACTCACCCCTTTGTATAAGTTCCGCCCTCCACATGGAGTCTAGAAACCGAATTCCCATATTTAGGAAAGCCGGCCGTTTTGCTCCTGTATTTTTACGATAATTGGCCGACGTAACATTGGGATTATAGAATCGTTTTACATAATAATCCAGTACCTGCCCGGCATAGCCATATTTACCTGTTTTATATCGTATTGTACTGTTTATAAGGTATCCGAATGCATAAATATCGGGAGTATAATATTTATAAGAGCCGTAACGCCATCGATCCCAGTTCCTGTAATCGCCCTCAAGAAAAGAGGCCCGATAATAATCTAAAAAAGAGACTTCTCTCCCCCGCCCCGTATTGGAAAGTTCCGTTTCAGCCACAACCGCATCCCCCTCCATCATCCACGTTGAGGGATAAACCCCCACACCAAGCCCCGTTATTTGTTCGCCCAACAAAGCATAACCAACCTTATAAATTCCTTTTGTAAAATGAGATACCTGCCCCACATGACGCAATTCGTGCAAAACCAACTGCTTACTCCACATCTGCGGATAAGCACCGGCATCGGGCTGCGTATAAAGCTCCATTCGTTTGGGTGCCCATACCACCATCCCATTACTTCTTACGGTATACGGATGTAAAATTACCGGAATAGATTTGGGATTTATATTCAATCCGGCAAGAACCCGCCTTCTGTTTTCCTCCAGCAACCAAAGATATTTTCTGGCAAGAGAATCTATCTCCTGCGGATAAATCATTGTGTAATTAGCCCCCCTTATTTTATTCCATTTAACTCTTGCCGGATCTTCTCCCGTAAGATAATATTGCGCCTTAAGAGATGTAATTCCCATGATCATAAAAAGCAAAAAAGATACTAATACCCTGTATATTAATAGCATATGCATATATTCCTTCCCCAGATGTTAAATAATTGTTGCGAATATAGTAAATAATAGTTAGTTTTTTCATTCCTAAAATTATATGATTTATATTTGCAAAAATTTACACTCAATTATTTTAAATTAATGGACATTGTTTTTAAAGTCTTAACACTATTTGGTTCCCTAGGATTATTCTTGTACGGAATGACCTTAATGAGCGAGGCTCTACAGAAAGTTGCCGGAGATAAACTAAGAAGCTTCCTTGCCGCCATGACATCCAACTCGGTAAAACGAATCTTTACCGGATTATTTATAACCGCTATCATACAATCGTCAAGTGCGACCACCGTCATGGTTGTAAGTTTTGTAAATGCCGGATTGCTCTCTTTGGTTCAATCGATTGGTGTAATTATGGGGGCCAATATAGGTACCACCGTTACGGCATGGCTCATCTCTTTTCTTGGATTTAAGGCAGATATCGCAACTCTTGCTCTACCACTGATCGGTTTTGGTTTTGCTTTTATGATGTGTAAGGCCAAACGAAAAAAATCAATAGGAGAACTTCTGATAGGATTCTCTCTTTTATTCCTTGGACTAAGCTTCTTAAAATCCTCTGTACCGGATCTTAAATCATCTCCGGAAATACTGGCATTCCTCCAGGAATGGACAAACTTTGGATTCCTTTCGGTAATTGTATTCGTACTTATAGGAACCATCCTCACCATTGTATTACAATCTTCCAGTGCCACCATGGCTTTAACGCTGGTTATGTGCAACAACGGCTGGATCCCATTTGAAATGGGTGCGGCACTCGTGCTGGGAGAAAATATAGGAACAACCATTACCGCCAACATAGCAGCAGCCGTTGCCAACGTCTCTGCAAAAAGGGCGGCTAGAGCCCACTCGGTCTTTAACCTTTTTGGCGTTGCCTGGGTGCTCATCTTTTTCCATCCGTTTTTATTTATCGTATCAAAAATAATCATGTTCATGGGGTGTGACAATCCGCTCATGCCAGGGGCTAGCAGTACCTCACTGTTATACTCGGTAGCCATGGTGCACACGCTGTTTAACGTCTGCAACGCCCTTATATTAGTGTGGTTTACCCCTCAGATTGTCAAATTTGTAACTTATCTTGTAAAAAGCCCTAAAGAGGAGGAGGTATTCCGCCTGCAGTTTATACAAGGAGGTCTGCTTAGTACCGCCGAACTTTCTCTGGGACAAGCAAAAGATGAGATTATCCATTACGCAGAGCTTTGCCGCAGACAATACGCTTACGCCAAACAAGCAATTAATGCAGAGACACCGGAAGCCTTTGACACTCTCTATAAAAAGCTGGAGCATTACGAGCAGATCACCGATAAAATTGAGTTTGAAATAGCCAAATATCTGAATAATATATCGGAGGGAGAGTTAAGTGAAGAATCGGGCAGAAGAATACAGGCTATGTATAAAATAATAAGCGAACTGGAAAGCATTGGCGATTCCGGCTTTAACATAGGACGCATTCTGCAACGCAGAAACATCCACAACAAAAGTTTTGATCCGGCTATGATTAAAAAACTCAACTACATGCTGGATTTACTTGATAAGGGTTTTGAAATCATGATTGTAAACCTCAACTTGGGTTACACCAAACTCCCTAATATCTCCAATGCCCAAGATCTGGAACAAGATATTAACGAATACCGAAACAACCTTAAAGAGGAACATCTTCTGAATCTGGAAAACAACACCTACGGCTATCTTACCGGCGTGTACTACATGGATATGGTTGGTGAGTGCGAACACGTAGGAGATTATATGATTAATATCTCCGAGGCCATCATAGAGATAAAATAAGGCACTTATAACACATAAGTATCCATCCATTTTAGATAGCGTAATTTGCATTTGCATTACGCTATCTTCTTTTGCACAAAAGCGAACGCAAAGTAGCAAATGTAGTTTTGTTGGGAACAGGCAACTAGTTCTGTACACGAAGGTTGTCAAAATATCCAAGTACCGCTTGTACTCCGGCATCTTTTAGCAACACCTTTTTGTCTTTATCCAATAAATATAGGCTTGGAATAGCACGCAAACCGTACAATGTATTATCCCGTAACGTTCGAGTAGGATCGCGAGCATAAATCCAGTTGGAAGGATATTTTGCTTTGTTGTTGCGCCACGGCTCTATTTGTTCGTCTATATACATTGCCAGAACTTTTAACCTGCCGGAAGTGGCCATTTTCTCAATCTCGGGAACAGATTGTAAGGCTTCCCTTATCTCGGCACAACTCGGACAATCGGGATTATTAAAAAAGATAAGGGTATAATCTCCCTTTATATCATACAGCGACCCTTTGCTGCCGTCTGCTTTCTCATACTGAAAATCTGCCGCCTGAGTCCCTTTCCGGTTTAACTGCGCAATCCGTAGCTGATACTCATACTGCATTTTATCAAGCTCTCCAATAGCTTTACTAGCCAGAACCCCTTCCACAACCGGAATATACACCTCCTCATTCAAATAAGGAGAGTTGGGATCATAAAAATACTTCTCACCAAGTGTCATCAACCGGAACAAAAAGGTACTATCCCCGGCAAGAGCAATAGAATCGGCCTTTTGAAAAAGCTCTTTCACACTGCTACAAGTACGTTCATAATCCATCTGCTGCAACATTACAAGCGCAACCGAATAATCGGTAAAAGCCTGCTCAAATTTATTCGTATCTACTCCAAGCACATAACCCTTTCTGGAAGCACGATCCATTTGGGTAGAAAGATCTTTTACCTTAGACAATCTTTCACGATCCAAAAATTGTCTCCAGTAATTTTTTACAACATAATTCACCGCATCTTGCTGCGATGTAATCATTCCCGGAACCTTCACCAATGGAAATTCATTGTCAACCTTCACCTGCTCCTTCTGCCCCTTGCATGCAACCACCGACAAAACCAAAAAAGCTACATAAATTAACTTCCGTTTCATATATTTTTCTAAATTTAACGAATACCAATACAGAGCAAAAGGGCCAACTCCATAAGAATTAGCCCTTTATGTTGAGATACCAGGATTCGAACCTGGACTGACTGAACCAAAATCAGTAGTGCTACCATTACACCATATCTCAGTTTTGAGAGCGCAAAGATATACAAAAAATTTTTCACTCCAAATTTTTACATAAAAGAAACAAATTCTTATCCTCAAACACACCTGATAACATTGTTCCTACTACCAACACGGCAAAGAGAACACAATCTTTTCCCTTTTCCATTGTCACCCGGCAAAAATATTCTATTTGGGGATATGGTGCTATTCCACTTATTTTATTTATATTTGCGCCATAAACCAACATTATCATTAAATTGGAACCTCCCAGTAGTATTACAATAGCTTTTTTGTGTTTGGGGATTAGTTTAATCCTTCTTTTGGTTTGTTCGGCCCTTATCTCGGGCAGTGAGGTTGCATTCTTTTCGCTTTCTCCCAAGCAGATAGATTCCCTTAAAAAATCGAATGACAAGCGTAGTACCATGGTTCTAAGATTATTAGGTAATCCTGATTATTTACTGGGATCCATCCTTCAGGCTAATAATTTAGTAAACATACTTATTGTACTTCTCTCTACTGTATTACTTTCTCTCCTGTTTAATTTTGAAGGACATCCCGTACTGGAGTTTTTTGTGAGTACTCTTTTTGTTACATTTATCCTTGTCCTTTTTGGCGAAGTCCTTCCTAAAGTACTGGCGGCTTATGCTCCCGTACGCTTTGCCAAATTCATGAGTGCTCCAATTATCTTTTTAAGCCCTCTTACCCGCCCGTTTAATTATCTGATGAGCCGTTTTGCCAACAAGGTGACACATAACATTCCGCTAAGGGGCGAGATAACCTTAAAGGAATTATCGGAGGCGGTAGATATTGCCACAGCAAGTACAAGCGAGGAGAAGCGGATTCTTAAAGGGATTGTGAATCTCCCTACAACCGATGTCCGAAAAATCATGAAACCGCGGGTAGACGTAGTGGCTCTTGATATTGAATTTACCAACGAGCAGGTTATAAATACGGCCATTCATTGCGGATTTTCACGGCTTCCGGTTTATAAGGAAGATCTGGATGATATAAAAGGATTCCTTTATATAAAAGATATGTTGCCGTACCTGTTAAAAGAGGGGAAAGAGAATTTTAGCTGGAAAGAGCACATCCGGGAGGCATATTATGTACCCGGGAGTAAAAAAATAAATGATCTTCTGGAAGAATTCCGGAACAAGAAAATGCATCTGGCTGTTGTTGTAGATGAATATGGAGGGACAGACGGCATTGTAACACTGGAAGATATTCTGGAAGAAATTGTGGGTGAAATTGTGGATGAAAGCGACTTTGAAGAGCAAGTAGGAAACGAGCCGAATCAGTTTAAAAGACAAATAAAAAAGAACATATAAAATGGGCCTTTATTTTAGAAAAGAATTAAAAAACGGTGCAGAAATCTCCGTGTGGGAGATAACGGAAAGCGAGGAAGAGCTATTGAATATTATTTCGATTCCTAATGAAGAATTAGAGGAGCTGTTTATTATAAAAAGCGGAGCTCGCCGACAGGAAAAACTGGCCGTTAGGGCTTTGCTGAATACGGTATTTAATGATAAGGTTTATCTGGGACACCATGATAACGGCAGTCCGTTTATTCAGAATAACCTTACCCACATAAGTATAACCCACACCACCCGCTTTGTCTCCATCATTACCCACCCAACGGAGGATGTTGGTATTGATATTGAAAGCATTAACCGAGATTTTTCTTCTGTTGAGAAAAAAGCCCTTTCTCAGGAGGAACGGGAGGATCTCACCGATAAAAACCGTAATCTCCAGCTGGCAATCTATTGGTGCGCCAAAGAGGCAATGTACAAAAGGATGAGCCAGCATGGCGTTGATTTTGCCAAACAAATGGAGATTGAGAAATTTAACCCCCGTGAGGAGGGCGACATTGAAGCTGTCTTTATTAACAAAGACGGCTCGGAAGAGGAATTTAAACTGGAATACGAGGTCTTTGAAGACCACGTCCTGGTTTGGTTGGTAGGGTAAGTTTATTTAGTAGGCTATAAACCAAGGTTTTCCTCAATAAGCACAACCGTAATGCGGCCGGCCGGATAACATCGATCCATGGTGAGCCGCACATTACAGATTCTATCGGGAGAACTGCAATCCATACAAAATCCTGTTTTTGCGCAAGGGGTTCTAAATCCCGGATGGCGGGCAATATTCAGCGGTGCGGCAATTGTCCTGACCCGGTTGTGCATATCGGATTCCGTAGGGACAATCTTATTGATTCCCGATACAATAACCACTTCCTTTGCCCCTATACTAACACTTGCAACCCTATTCCCAACCATATCTACCCAATACAACGCACCACTTGAACTTATGGCATTAACCCCGGTAATGTAAAAATCCGATAAAACGGCCTTACGTCTAATTTCTAATTTGGTTTCCCGATCATCCTCTTTTTGGAACCCATCCAGAAATTGTATATCGGGATGCTGCCTCAAATAATCCAGAATCCCTTTATTGCCTGCCGTATAGTTATTTATTTGATAGAGTGTAAGGGAGTCTCCATAAGAGACCACCGGCTTCTGTTGCAGTTGTTCTGCCTGATATTTTGTTAGGAAAGAATTAAACAGCTTATGTAGAATCTCTTCTGCCTGTGCTTTATCCTTTGCAGAAATTACCTGAAATCCATGTTTTTCTAAGTTATTGACAGTCTGATTCATATGTATTGCAGCTTTGCTATTTGAGTATCTGAGCCGTATGAGCTTTGGTGTCTACTTTGTCTATCATCTGCTCAATAATTCCTTGTTCGTTTATTACAAAGGTTCTGCGGAGAGTTCCCATAAATTCCCGACCCATGAATTTTTTCTTGCCCCAACTTTCGTAGGACTGCATAATTGAAGTTTGCACATCTGAAATAAGGGGAAACGGCAGATTGTATTTCTCAATAAATTTGCGGTGCGATTGCTCTGAATCTTTGCTTATCCCTAGTACTGCGTACCCTTTTTCCAGAAACCGTTTGTAATTATCCCGCAAATCACAGGCCTCAGCCGTACATCCGGGAGTACTGTCTTTTGGATAAAAATATAACACAAGTTTTTTACCTATAAAATCCGTGAGTTTAACCATATTTCCGTTTTGATCCGGCCCCTCAAAATGGGGTGCTTTATCACCTTGTTTTAACATAATTATAGAATTTAATTTTACGGATATAGTCCCAAGAATTGTACCGCGATTGGTCCGGGCGTACCATAAAAACTCCCGATAGAAAAATTTCTACCGGGAGTTGCTTATTATACAAAAATACATTGTTTAAATACTACATCATTCCGCCCATTCCGCCGCCCATAGGTGGCATTGCCGGCATTGGATTTTCCTCTTTCTTATCTGCTATTACGCACTCGGTGGTTAGGAACATGCCTGCTACCGATGCGGCATTCTCCAAAGCTATACGGGATACTTTGGTTGGATCAATAACTCCGGTTGCAAGAAGGTGCTCGTAAACATCTGTGCGGGCATTGTAACCAAAATCGTCTTTTCCCTCTTTTACCTTTTGAATAACAACACTTCCCTCTATACCTGCATTTGCGCAAATGATTCGTAAAGGTTCTTCAATGGCGCGGGCAATAATATGAATTCCGGTTTGCTCGTCTTCATTGTCTGCTTTTATCTTTTTCAAAGACTCAATTGCTCTGATGTATGCTACTCCGCCGCCTGCTACAATTCCCTCTTCTACCGCTGCACGAGTTGCGCTTAAAGCATCTTCCACACGATCTTTTTTCTCTTTTAGTTCAACTTCCGATGCTGCCCCAACATAAAGAACCGCAACACCGCCTGCCAGTTTTGCAAGACGCTCCTGAAGTTTCTCTCTATCGTAATCACTGGTGGTGGTTGCAATTTGTTTTTTTATCTGAGCAACTCTGTCTTCAATGGCTTTTTTATCGCCTGCACCGTTTACAACGGTGGTATTCTCTTTATCAATGGTAATCTTCTCTGCCTTTCCAAGCATCTCCGGAGTCATATTTTCCAACGTAAAGCCTCTTTCCTCCGAAATTACCATACCCCCTGTAAGGGTTGCGATATCTTGTAACATCTCTTTCCTTCTATCGCCAAAGCCGGGAGCTTTTACGGCTGCCACTTTCAGAGTTCCGCGCAAGCGATTAACAACCAATGTTGTAAGAGCCTCTCCATCTACATCTTCTGCAATAATAACCAAAGATTTTCCCTCTCTTGCAATTGGTTCAAGAATAGGAAGAAGATCTTTCATAGAAGAGATTTTTTTATCGGTGATAAGGATGGCAGGTTGCTCCATAACGGCCTCCATTTTATCGGGATTGGTCATAAAGTAAGGGGAGATATATCCTCTGTCAAACTGCATTCCCTCTACAATTTTCACCTCTGTAGTAGTCCCTTTTGCCTCCTCTACGGTAATAACGCCCTCTTTTTTAACTTTGCCCATTGCATCTGCAATCAGTTTCCCAATATAAGCATCCCCGTTTGCAGAGATGGTTCCAACCTGTTCAATTTTTGAATAGTCGTCACCAACCGATTTGCTTTGTTGCTTCAGGCTTGCAACAACCGACTCAACAGCTTTGTCTATACCGCGTTTTAAATCCATAGGGTTTGCTCCGGCTGTTACGTTTTTAAGACCTACGTTAATAATTGCTTGTGCAAGTACGGTTGCGGTAGTTGTACCGTCACCGGCCTGATCGTTGGTTTTTGAAGCAACCTCTTTTACCATTTGTGCACCCATGTTCTGGAATCTGTCTTCCAGCTCAATCTCTTTAGCAACAGTAACACCATCTTTGGTAATTTGTGGAGCACCAAATTTCTTGTCAAGCACAACATTACGTCCTTTTGGACCAAGTGTAACTTTCACTGCATTTGCAAGTGCATCCGCACCTTCTTTCATAAGGTTGCGGGCTTCCATATTGAATTTTATCTCTTTAGCCATATTGTTTTTATTTTAAAATTGTCAAAATAGTATCCCGATAATGGGAATTAAAAAATTAAAATATGCGGTTATATAAAATGAGCATAACGCCAAAAATAAAATTTTATATAATAGCAAGAATGTCGCTTTGACGCATAATCATATAAGACTTCCCGTCCACATTAATCTCTGTACCGGCGTATTTGCCGTATAAAACATTGTCACCTGCTTTTAATTCCATAGGCTCATCTTTTTTGCCGGAACCAACAGCTAAAATTTTACCTTCCATAGGTTTTTCTTTTGCGGTATCGGGGATAAATAACCCGCTGGCTGTCTTTGTTTCCGCCTCTTTTGGCTCTACAAGTACTCTATCTGCTAATGGTTTTATATTCATAGCTTTATATTTAAAATTGTTAGTATATTTTTATAAGATTGTCCTTAGGAACTGGCAAAATGGATGCCAAAGCGGTGCTATGTCAAAATGGCAGAGTTTGTTTCAAAAAAAAGTTTATCTTTGCAAAACCGCAAACTAAGAGATAAACTATAAACTAAAAAATATGATTTTGTACTATTTAATGCCGGTAGTTTTTATTCTGGGTATTCTGGCAATTGCTCTTGAAGATGTTATTAAAGTAAATAAAGCGGCTACCGCTGTCGGAATGTGTATTCTTCTATGGTTTATCTTTCTGGTAGATGCTGTTAGTATTTATACGATGCATCCGCCCGAGTTCCTGGAAAGTTTTAAGATAGCGTTCCCTGCTTTTGCTCAGTTGGATACATTTGATCAGGCTTATAAGTTTATAGAGTTTACGATTGTGGAGGCATTGGGTGATGTTTCAACCACCTTATTCTTTGTAATGGCATCTATGGCAATCATAGACCTTATAGATAGTCATGGAGGGTTTGATGTTATTACCCACTCTATTAAAACACATAAAAAAAGGAAGTTGCTATGGATCCTTTCTCTTATAACATTTTTTATGTCACCCTTGCTGGGGAATCTTGCAACGGTAATTGTTGTGGTGGCTATTGCTCGAAAACTTATTCCTGAAAAGGCGGAGAGGCTTATTTATTCCTGTATGATTATTGTTGCGGCCAATGCCGGCGGTTCTTGGTCACCGATAGGTGATGTGACCACTTTGCTGCTCTGGACAGGAGGCAACCTTACGGTTACACATCAGATTACCCATGTTTTTCTGCCGGCGGTAGTCATGGTGCTGATACCGTTAATTGCCGTAACATTTATGCTCCCTAAAGAGGGGCTTGTTCAGAGAATGACTTTACGCTCGGAGGATGATGTCTATTTAAAAATAGACTCCAAAGTAAGGAAGAAAGTTCTCATTATTGGCATGTCTTCTCTGGCTCTGGTACCTGTGTTGCAGTCTGTATTTGATCTTCCTCCATTTATGGGTGTTCTGCTGGGACTTGTAATTTTATGGGTGATTACAGACAGACGGTATGCAGATAGTCTGGATGCAGATATGCAGAACCTTAGGGTAAGCCGTGTGTTCTCAAGAATAGATGTCACTACTATTTTCTTCTTCTTGGGAATTTTAATGTCGGTACAAGCACTGAATGCATCGGGACAGCTTGCCATTATGGCTAATTTCTTTAACTCCACATTCTCAAACCCAAATGTAATTGCTCTGGTATTGGGTCTCTGTTCTTCGTTTTTAGATAACGTGGCACTTGTATCTGCCTCAATGGGTATGTATCCGATTACCGCTACGGGAGAATTTATGATAAACGGAAGCTTCTGGACATTCCTTGCATATTGTGCAGTAACCGGTGGTAGTATCCTTATTATTGGATCGGCAGCCGGCGTAACAGTAATGGGACTGGAAAAAATCTCATTCGGATATTATTTTAAGAGATTTACTCTTTTACTGTTAATTAGTTATATGGCAGGTGCCGGAGTGTACTGGCTGCTGTTTTAATTGGATTATTCTAAACAAAGATGATGGATTTAAATACGAATTCCGATATAAAATTTATGCAGGAGGCCTTGAAAGAGGCCTCTAAAGCACTTGATAAAGACGAGGTTCCGATTGGAGCGGTTGTTGTGTGCGAGGGACGCATTATTGCCCGCGCATACAATCTCACCGAAACCTTGAATGACCCTACGGCCCATGCCGAGATGCAGGCAATTACCATGGCTGCATCTTATCTTGGAGGTAAATATCTTAATTTGTGTACGTTGTATGTTACAATAGAACCATGTCCCATGTGTGCCGCAGCGTTAGCTTGGGCGCAAGTAAAAAGAGTTGTATATGGGGCTTCCGATACCAAAAGGGGCTTTTCTCTTTTCTCCCCAAAACTTATGCACCCCAAAACCGAGGTTACGGCCGGGATACTGCAGCAAGAATGCGGAGAGATAGTTACCCGGTTTTTTAGAAATAAAAGATAGCTTTTTATGGAAGAAATGGCATTTTTACAGGATTTTGGGTATTGGGGATTGTTTATCGGGACCTTTCTGGCAGCTACGGTTATTCCGTTTAGTTCCGAGTTTTTAATTATAGGGATTCTGGTGGCCGGAGGCGATCCGCTTATCTCCTTTATGAGTGCAACGTTGGGAAACTGGCTGGGCGGTCTTACCTCCTACTATCTGGGCTATCTTGGAAAATGGGAGTGGATAGAAAAATGGCTCAGAATCTCAAAAGAGAGTCTGGAACGACAAAAATCCAAAATTGATAAATACGGAGCCTTGTTGGCTTTTCTCAGTTGGGCTCCGTTTGTGGGAGATATTTTTGCCCTTGGATTGGGCTTCTATAAATTAAATTTTACCAAATGTGCCATTTATATGTTAGTAGGAAAAGCAGTCCGTTTTGCCATGTGGATTGTACTATACCATATATACGGAGTGCGTTTTGTTGAGTTTATAAGCAATATCTGACATTTTTATTGTCATCTCTGCCTCAGCGTCCGGCAACACCCGTCCATTTTTCCAGCAAAAAAACAGGATTGTATTGCATCTTGGCCGTTCTCAGTCCCCGGTCGCCGGCATCGTCTTCCCGGTTAACATATTGAAATCCTATTTGATTTTGGGATTGCATCTGATGGCTGAGAAATTCCTGACTGATGGCCGGATAGGCCCCTTTAATATCGGCAAAAGCTTTTTCTACATGAATAATCATTGTATTGGAATTCAAGAGTTCGCCTATGGTAAATGCTACAACTTTTCCGGCAAGCCTAAGTAGCCCGCCCTTTAATTGAAGTTGCTCAAAATGATGAATTGCACACCGTACCGAACAAGCCTCTTGCACCATTGAGAGGTCGTGATTGCAGCCATATTTTGCACACCACTCACCGTTCATTTTTTCGCATTCAGGGAGATTTACAGCAGACAGCGGTTCATAACTCCAATCGGGAAGTTCTCTAAAACGGGCAATATGGTTCCTTTTAGACTGAAACTTCTTTCCGCGCAAAGAGATAAGATCCTCAGCAAGATACATATAATCAAAACTGTTGCGGGTGAGTTCAAAAGAGAATTTATTAGGATACAAACGTTCAAGAAGTTCTTTTTGGGTATTTAGCACCCCGGCAAGAATCATGGGATGTCCCAAAGAGGAGGCGTTCCGGCTATATAGATCCATCATTTCTTGAATATCCGCATCACTTCCCCGGCCGGCCGGAAAAAGATAATTGGGAACGCCGCTCCCTTCAGAGCGAATCAGTACAAAATCTTTGTATCTGCACACCTGCGTGCGATAGATGTTCCGCCATGTGTATAAAGAAGTAAAGCAATACTCGGTACTCATATAGTCCGAGTATTGCAATAATTCATCAATCCAATTTTTATCTTCTAATGTTATATCTCTAAAGTTCAACATATTTATTTACTTTATCTCCAGCCACTCTTTTAACAGAGCGATTGCCGCTTGTTTGTCTTGTTCGGGTAATGTAGAGATTCTTGCTTTATGGCTCCCACCCGGCCGCACAAACAATGCCATTGTATTACGACCTTGCCCCTTTACCTTTAATTTTTCGTTCTCAACAGGAGCAACAGGCATAACGGCACTCCACGGATCGTACTGTCCGTAGATAAACATCATTTTAGACGAAGTAGTTGCCAAAAACTTGCTCACTTTTTTATATAAATAGGTGTTAAATTTAAAGGTTTGTGTCTGAGGTACAAATAATTTATTAAGGTATCCTTTGGCACTTTTTATGGTAAGTAACCCCTTAAACGGTTTGATATCATACCCGTAATACCCCAGCTCGGTTGCTGCCTGCACATAAAACGGAGCGGAATCACTTCCTTCTGCAAAATAATCGGGACCGCTCGCTTTTACCAAAGCCTTAAACATTTGCTCGTCCGTAGCCGTTGACGGGTTTGGAAGAGAGGCCACCGGGGTACCCCACTGCCAGAATGCAAACGGAAATTCCAGAACACAATAATCATACACGGCATCCATAGGAATTTTATAAGTATAGCCTTTTTCCTTTGTCAGGTTCTCAAACAAAGGGCGAATTGTAGCCCTTCTTTTTAGGAACTCTATCTGAAAAGCTTTAATAGCGGCCCTATCTTCTTTAGTACCAACGTAATTTGCCAGAAAAGGTTCATGACGTCCATCCTCAACACCTGTACAAAGAGGCCCTACATAAGGGACCGAAACATCTATATCATTGGGATAATAAGCTGTATAGAACATCGTTGTCTGCCCTCCTTTGCTTATACCGGTAGCAAGCCATTTACCCGGGAAAATCTTTTTAAATAACCGGGTAATATTATGCAAATCACCCGCCTCATTTGCAGCATTCATATAACTCCAGTCCAATGTCTCATCCGTAATGGTAGAATCATCCTGTTTAAAAGGGATGGATTCCAGAAAATAACGGTGCTCTACAAACACCTGATTGGTATTAAACATACTTGAAATTTCTTCCCGATAACGGGGATTAAGAGCATAAGCAGCTCCGTATCCTTCGGTAATAAGAACGGTTGGGGCATTATAATCAGCCACAGAAACAATAACCCGTTGCCTATAGGTACCTTTTGCCGGATTGGCATGATCGATAGGTTGCTCCACAAAAAGAACATACTTTTCTTTAAACGGCTTCTGCAATTTGTCACTCACTTCCAAAGCTTTCATCCCCGATATTTTAGGGATCTCTGTTTTACAAACAGTTGCAACGCTATCCAATTTACCCTGTAACTGAGCAGAAGCAACAGAAATGCCTAAGGCAAAGACAGCACAGAACACAAACGTTCTGATAATAAGTTTATTTAATTTTCTCATTTTAATAATGCAGTTTATTTAGACAAAGTGTAAAGATATGAAATTTTACTACCTTTGCAAATCATATTAAAACTAATTATTCATTCGATGGAGAAAAATTTTGTAGAAGAACTTACCTGGAGAGGTATGATTCACACAATGATGCCGGGTACCGAGGAACAACTCATGAAAGAGTCCACTTCTGCCTATGTAGGAATTGATCCTACTGCAGACTCGCTACACATTGGCCATCTTGTAAGTATTATGATGCTCAAACATTTCCAAAATTGCGGACACAAACCATATGCATTGGTTGGGGGCGCAACGGGAATGATTGGAGATCCTTCTATGAAGAGTGCGGAGAGAAATTTATTGGACGAAGCAACACTGCGTCATAATCAGGATGCAATTAAAAAGCAATTATCAAGATTCCTGGATTTTGACAGCGATAAGCCCAACGCAGCAGTTATGGTGAACAACTATGACTGGATGAAAGATTTCACTTTCCTTGCATTCATAAGGGATATTGGAAAACACGTTACCGTAAATTACATGATGAGTAAGGACTCTGTAAAAAAACGCCTTACCGGAGAAGAGAGAGAGGGAATGTCATTTACCGAATTTACTTATCAGCTTGTACAAGGATACGATTATCTATACTTAAACGAACATAAAAATTGCAAACTCCAGATGGGCGGAAGCGACCAATGGGGAAATATTACCACCGGCACAGAGCTTATAAGAAGGAAAACCGGCAACGAGGCTTTTGCCCTTGTATGTCCTCTCATTACCAAGGCGGACGGCGGAAAATTTGGTAAAACCGAGAAAGGGAACGTATGGCTGGATGCTAATTACACATCACCCTACGCATTCTACCAGTTCTGGATGAACGTAAGCGATGACGATGCCCAAAGATACATTAAAATCTTTACCATGCTCCCTAAAGAAGAGATTGAAAATGCCGTAGCAAAACATTTGGAAGCTCCTCATTTAAGAGAACTTCAGAAAATCCTTGCCCGCGAGATTACCGTAATGGTACACGGACAGGCAGAGTACGATAACGCCGTAGAGGCTTCCAACATTCTTTTTGGGAACTCCACCTCCGAGGCTTTGAGGAAACTGGACGAAAGAACTTTCCTTGCTGTCTTTGACGGAGTTCCGCAATACGAACTTCCAAAAGAGAAACTCGGCGGAAACATTATAGACCTGCTGGCTGTTGATACGGAGGTATTTCCCTCAAAAGGAGAATGCCGCAAAATGATTCAGGCAAACGGTCTTGGCATCAACAAAGACAAGTTCACTGCCACAGACGGTACACTAACAGCAGAACACCTTATTAACAGCAAATATACACTTGTACAAAAAGGGAAAAAGAACTATTACATCCTTAAATTTGTATAAGTTTACACAAGAGATCATCCTCCCGACAGGGTTGTAAAATTCTATCGGGAGAATTAATAAAAATAAGCATATGGAAGGGGAGAGTACAAGACAACAGAAAATTGGCAAGCAGTTGCAAAAAGACCTTGCGGAAATTATTCGCAGCAAAGGGATGGCAATGTTCAGCGGAGCCATGATA
>JAVWIB010000001.1:0-32780 GCA_036639755.1 Bacteroidales bacterium | reverse complement strand
CGTTTGCCAAAGTATATATAAGCATTTTCCCATCGGAAAAAGCTCATACGGCATTAACAATTATTCAGGGAATGGTAAAACAGATAAGGGGTGAACTGGGAAGAATTGTTGCAAAACAACTCCGCATTGTACCGGAAATTGCCTTCTTCCTTGATAACACACTCGATTATGCAGACCACATTGATGAGCTGCTAAAGAAATAAGCGCTCATGAATTTATCTCTGTTCATAGCTTTCAGGTACCTGTTTGCAAAAAAATCGCATAATGTAATCAACATTATTTCGGTTATAAGCGCAATAGGAATAGGAATAGGGAGCATGGCACTTATTGTCATATTATCTGTCTATAACGGCTTCGATAACCTCATTAAAAACCTTTATGAGAGTTACGAAGCCGATTATATTATCACACCCGCAAAAGGTAAAACCTTTGAAATGGATTCCCTTGCCTTTGACAAAATAAAGCAGCTCCCCGGCATCTGCGCCATCTGCCCCGCCATAGAGGAAAATGTATTTATAAAGTACGGCGACAACCAATCGATAGCCACCATCAAAGGGATTGACACCGCCTACGAACGGGTAAGCAGCATTTCCAAAAACATTGTAGAAGGAGAATTCAAAAGTATGGTGGGAGAAGTTCCGCATGCCATTGTAGGACAGAAGCTGGCACAGGATCTTATGCTGCGTGTGAGATTCCTCACCCCAATAGACCTTTATTTTCCCGATAGAAACGAGGAAATCTCCGTTATCAACCCAATGGCTACTCTGCGCAGCGAGCGACTTTTCCCAAGCGGCATCATAAGGCTGGAACAGAATTTTGACAAAAAATACATCTACGCTCCGCTAACAACCGTCCGCAACCTCATAGGATACAATACCTCCACAGCCACATCGGTAGAAATTTATTTAAGTACGACCCCCGCACAGGGAGGAGCGAGTCGGCAATACAAAACATTGTATCGCAATACAACAGAACAGTTGCAAACCATTCTGGGAGACGGATTGATTGTAAAAGACCGGTACCGCCAAAACGAGACCCTCTACAAAATGATGAAAGCCGAAAAATTTACGGTTTATTTTATTCTGTTTTTTGTGATCCTTATCATCTCAATTAACATATTCAGCTCCCTCTCCATGCTGTTAATTGACAAACGGGGAGATATAGAAACCTTTATAAGCATGGGAGCTACCAAAACAATGATCGCCCGCATCTTTACCCTGCAAGGTTGGCTAATCTCCATATTAGGCTCTTCAATAGGACTTTTAATAGGATTGCTTCTGTGCTTGATTCAGATTCATACAGGACTCATTCAGATTCCGGGCAATTTTATTGTCTCTGCATACCCTGTTTCCATTCAGTTATCAGATATAATTATCACATTATCAGGCGTTTCAATCATAGGGTATTTTATCTCCGCCATCCCCGCCAAAACGATTAAGAAAAATAGTTAACTTTTTTAGATTTTTTGTGCAACGTTTCATATACCCCTTGCATCTTATAAGTGTAGGTTTAGGTTTTAGTACACAAAAAAGGGATACTCATTGTAGCAGAGGGGTGTCCCTTTTTTTCGTTAGACAGTCTCTTAAACACCCCGAACATGGCCGAACCGCTGCCGCTCATGGAAGCATACACCGCTCCCTGCTCGTATAACAGCATTTTGTATTGCTCCAACTGCGGATATTTTGCAAAGACGGTAACCTCAAAATCATTCTCTATTTTACCCATCCATTTATCGGGAGGCAATTGCAGAAGCTCCGTTAACGACGTGGAATCAGGAGCTAAAGAATTTGCGGATGTTTGCGGAGTTAAGGGCATTGCGGATGTCTGTGAAATTGCGGATGTTTCTCTGCTTTTATCCCTCATATTGCGTGGAATAATTCCTTTATAAGCATCTGCCGTTGAGACAAAAACAGGGGGATAAACAAGTTTTATTTCGTAATTTTTTAATGAGTCTACAGTTATAGGGGTGAGAATTTCTCCCCTACCCGTTCCAAGCATCGGTTGATTATAGATAAAGAACGGGCAATCACTTCCAAGTTGCGCCGCATAACACGCCAGACGGTCTTCCGACAAATTCAGGTGAAACATCTCATTCAGAACCATTAATGTAAATGCCGCATCAGAAGAACCGCCCCCAAGTCCCGCCCCTACCGGAATTTTCTTATACAAATGAATCTCCACGGCCGGTATATCAAATTCCTGCTTGAGCAGCCGATACGCCTTTACACAAAGATTCTCCATTGGATCTCCCGGATACTCTATTCCATACTGACACATCTTTAACTCCGCCCCCTCTATTACCTCCAGGATATCCCTCTGCGGCACAGGATAAAACACCGTCTCTAAATCATGAAAATCATCGGGACGCTTATTCAGCACCCTCAAACCAATATTTATTTTTGCGTTGGGATAAACAATCATTTTATAAACTAAATCTAAGTGAGTTAGCGCATGCGCCATTATTATCCGCACTTTGAGTAGCCGCAATTCATACACACGAGACACCCCTCTTGATAAACCAAATTATTCGAGTTGCATTTTGTGCATTTCTTGCCGGTATCATCTTTGGTGCCGTCCGGAATGTATTTCTTAAGTGCGCGTTCCACTCCATTTTTCCATGTGTTAATGGCTTCGCTATCCAATTGTAAACCATTAATAAGGTTTAGGACATCTACAATTGGCATCCCGTGGCGTAAGACTCCCGATATAAGTTTGGCGTAGTTCCAGTACTCTTTGTTAAACATGTGGGAAATACCTCCTACAATGTTGGTATATCCATATTTATCGGTGAACTGGAAATCATATCTGGTGACTCCGGTTTTTACATCTTTTTCTTTTACAATGTTTCCTTTCTCTACAGATTTTGGAATGCTGCGACTCTCCTCATCTACCAGTCCGGTAAAAATCTCATATGGAACCCCGTTTAATTTTCCAACAAGGGCAATCCATTGCTCGCGGCCGTTGGTAAATCGTACAACATCTGCCTCCAGTGATTTAGGACGTTCTTTTGGTTTTAATGCAATGGCCTCTTTTTTATCTTCCTTGGCTGCTACCAATACGCCTGCTCTTGAGCCGTCTCTATAAACGGTAACCCCTTTACAACCAACTTCCCATGCGGTTTTATACACATTGGCAACAAGATCCTCGGTTACGGAATTGGGAAGGTTTACGGTAACGCTTATGGAGTGGTCTACCCATTTTTGGATGCTTCCTTGCATTTTTACTTTGGCAACCCAGTCGATATCGGCAGAGGTGGCTTTGTAATATGGCGATTCTTTTACAAGTTTTTCAACCTCTTTTACAGGCATTTTGGTAACGGTTTCTTTTGCAATACCGCGTATCTCACACCATGTAAGAAACTTATGATGAAACACATAATACTCCTCCCAGCAATCCCCCACATCATCCTTAAAGGTAATAACAACATTTTTATCATTCGGGTTTACTTTTCTTCTTCTTATATAGAATGGGAGAAATACCGGCTCTATTCCCGATGTAGTCTGAGTCATAAGACTCGTTGTTCCTGTAGGGGCTATGGTGAGCATGGAGATATTTCTTCTGCCATGTTTGACCATCTCCTTATAAAGGGCACTATCGGCACTCTTTATCCTGTCTATCATCGGATTTTTATCTTCCCGCACGGCATCATAGATTGGAAAGGCCCCCCTCTCACAAGCCATAATAACAGAAGAGCGATATGCCTCAACAGCTAACGCTTTCTGCACGTTTACGGCAAAATCGATTGCCTTATCGGAACCATATATAAGCCCCAGCGCGGCAAGCATATCACCCTCTGCCGTGATTCCAAGACCGGTACGTCTTCCGCCCAGCGATTTTGTCCTTATTTTCTCCCAAAGTTCAAGCTCCGTCCTCTTAATATCAATATCCTCCGGATCATTATTAATCTTCCCTATAATAGCATCTATTTTCTCCATCTCCAAGTCAATAAGATCATCCATAAGGCGCATTGCTTTAACAGAATGGCTCTTAAATAAATCCATATTAAATTTAGCCTCTTTGGTAAACGGATTCTCTACATAGGAATATAGATTAAGAGCAATCAAACGGCATGAATCATAAGGACACAACGGAATCTCTCCGCAAGGATTTGTGCTTACCGTTCTGTAGCCAAGATCAGCATAACAATCTGCAACAGACTCTCTTAACACAGTATCCCAGAACAAGACACCGGGTTCTGCCGATTTCCATGCATTATGAATAATCTTTTTCCACAGGTTCCGTGCATTCATGGTTTTTACAACTTTAGGATCGGTAGAATCTACCGGATACTGTTGTTTATATTGGTCGCCGTTGATGGCTGCGCGCATAAAATCGTCATCCAGCTTCACCGATACATTAGCCCCCGTCACTTTCCCCTGCTCCATTTTTGCATTAATAAAGTCTTCGCTATCGGGATGCTTAATGGAAATAGAGAGCATAAGGGCTCCCCTGCGTCCGTCCTGAGCAACCTCTCTGGTTGAGTTTGAATATCTTTCCATAAAAGGGACAACACCGGTAGAGGTAAGCGCACTGTTCAGTACGGCACTTCCGGCAGGCCTGATATGAGAAAGATCGTGACCCACACCTCCACGTCTTTTCATCAATTGAACCTGTTCTTCGTCAATTTTAAGGATTCCCCCGTAAGAATCGGCAGGGTTATCATGACCTACGACAAAACAATTGGAAAGGGACGCTACCTGATAATTGTTCCCTATCCCTGTCATAGGACCACCTTGCGGAATGATGTATTTAAAATCTTGTAATAATCCAAAGATTTCCTCTTCGGACATAGGATTCGGATATTTCTTTTCTATTCGGGCAAACTCTTTTGCAAGTCTGCGATGCATATCCTGAGGCGATTTCTCATAAAGATTGCCATAGGAGTCTTTCATTGCGTATTTGTTAATCCAAACAGATGCCGCAAGTTCGTCACCCTTAAAGAATTTAATACTTTCTTCCAGGGCTTGCTGATACGTGTAGGTAGTACTCATTATATTTTATTAGACGTGTTTTGTTAGCTAAATTGGGATTGCAAGTTATGTATATTTATAACTTGTTTTTTGAAAAAGCACAATACTTTTCAACAACGAATTAACAATGCTGCCTACAAGTATGAGTATGTGTTTTTTGTGTATTTAACAGCAATGCATGCTGCAGTTTGAACAGTGGGAAAATTCTCCGCGCAACCGTCTTTCAACCAAAGACTGCAATCTTTCCCTTAATTCATTGTTTGTAATCTTTTCCAGGGCAGCATATGCAAACGCCTGTTTCTGAAGAAGTTTAGCCTCTTCCAACGTAATACCTCTGGAACGCATATAAAATAACTCCATCTCATTAAGGCTCCCGATAGTAGCTCCGTGCGAACACTTTACATCATCTGCATAAATCTCCAGATGAGGCTGTGTATAAGCCTTTGCCTGATCGCTTGAAAGAAGGTTGTTATTTGCCTGATATGCCTCGGTTTTCTGAGCATCTTTTTCTACGTAGATAGTACCGCTGAAACGGGTTACAGACTCTCCGTCCAGAATCCCTTTGAAGAGTTGCGAACTGTGACATTCTGCCACATTATGCAAAATATTTACATCTGTATTTACTTTTTGCAGACCGTCTGCCAGATAAAGTCCGTTTACATAACACTCCCCTCCCCGGCCATTAAGATTCACCCTTACTTTATTGGAGATATTACCCCCATGCAATGTAATCAGATGCAGGTTTAACACAGCATTAGCAGCAAGGGTTACGTGAAAATACGTTTTATGATTGGATTGGTTGTGTTCATTCTGCATAACAGCCATATCCAAAACCGCATTTTCTGCCAAAGTAATCGTAACAGTTTCATCTGTTATAAAATTATGCATAGAAAGAGTATGCGAACAAAGCAAAACTTTTGCCTGCGCCCCTTTATGAAGAATAAATTGGGTCCCATAACAAATATCATCCGCAGCATTGTTGCTTCTGACCTGTATAATCTGGAAAAGTTCCGGTAAAATCTCCCCTTCCTTTAATTCCATCTTATACCCCTGCGATGTTTCGGTCTTACCATCCACAAGAAACATCTGTCGGGTATGATTCAAAGGGACACGGCATCTGAACTGCTCCTGTACCGGCACCCCCTCCACTTTTCCATCGGGTATATATATATAATTATCACTCATATTGTTCCTTTTAATCTCTCGCTTTTATTCTGCATTTATCAACCAATCATATCCCCTTGCCTCTACCTCCAGAGCCAGCTCCTTACCTGCCGTTTTAATAATCCTCCCTTTATAAAGTACATGTACAATATCGGGAACAATATAATCCAGCAAACGCTGATAATGGGTAATGACAATGGTTGCATTCGTAGGCCTTTTTAATTTGTTCACACCGGTTGCCACAATTCGCAAGGCATCAACATCCAGTCCGCTATCGGTTTCATCCAAAATAGCGAGTTTTGGTTCCAGCATGGCCATCTGAAAAATTTCATTTCTTTTTTTCTCTCCTCCGGAGAACCCCACATTCACGCCACGTGAAGAAAAAGCAGGATCCATCTCTACAACCGCCATCTTCTCTCTCATGAGTTTAAGATATTCCGCAGCAGTAAGCGGAGGAAGATTATTATGTTTACGATGCTCATTAACAGCTGTTTTCATAAAATTCACATTGGTAACACCCGGAATTTCAACCGGATATTGGAACCCAAGAAAAAGACCCGCCCAGGAACGCTCCTCTATAGGCATTTCAAATAAATTTTCCCCTCTGAATTTTACGGAACCTGCGGTTACCTCAAAACTCTCTTTTCCGGCCAGAACAGCAGATAATGTACTTTTACCAGCCCCGTTCGGCCCCATAATAGCATGAACTTCTCCCTCTTTTACCGTAAGATTAATCCCTTTTAAAATCTCCTTGCCGCTCACTCCGGCATGTAAATCGTGTATCTCAATTAAATTGCTCATATTCGTATCTTTTACTCTATCATTCTTTTTTTTATTCGTTTTGTGCAAGCATTTGTTTACGCCACATGGCAAAACCAAAAAATGCAAGTACAATATAACCGGCACATACCAGCGGCATAAATGCCAGATCTGCTTTTACATATAAGGTAATATTCGTTCCATTCACAACCAACCATGCTCCCCAGCAATCGAGTTTCTTTTGTGCCGACAGATATTGCGCCAGCAATATAAATCCCGTCACAAAGGCATCCAGAAACGGTTGACGCGCCATTGGAAAGAAATCAGGCCAGAAAAGATGCACCCGGCTAAGGAAAAGTCCCCATAAAATTGTAAAAAGAGCAATGATTCCAAGGAACATGAATCTTTCTTTATTGGTAAGGAGGGTCACTTTCAACTGTTTCTTTTTATCCTTTTCACGATCTCCCGGATGGGTCCACCTGTAATGTCCGAAAAAGTTAATAATAAACGAAACAGGCTGTATAAGCATGCTGGAATAGAGATGCTTCTGCATAAACATAAAGAAAAGCAAAATGTTGTAGAGATATCCCATCCAAAAATTCAATACTTTTCCTCTTGTTGCCAGAAAAACGCAACTCAATCCCGCAAGAACAGCTATCAGTTCCAAAAAACTAACCCCTTGTCCGGCAATACTAAAAATTATATTATCAATATTAAACATCCTATGTAAGTTATTAAAATCGTAAGTTTCTTATCAAAACTATGCTATCAACAAGAGACCGGAGACTATCCCACACTCCCTTCCAGAGAAATCTGCAATAATTTTTGCGCCTCCACCGCAAACTCCATAGGAAGTTGGTTCAGCACCTCTTTTGCATAGCCATTCACAATCAGCCCTATTGCATCCTCCTCTTTAATTCCCCGCTGGCGACAATAAAATAATTGATCTTCGCCTATTTTAGAGGTGGTTGCTTCATGCTCCAGTACAGCCGTCTGATTATCACTTTCTATATAAGGAAACGTGTGTGCTCCACATTTATCACCCAGCAACAAACTATCACACTGTGAATGATTTCTTGCGTTTTCTGCATTCGGTAACACTTTAACTAACCCTCTATAACTATTCTGACTATGACCGGATGATATACCCTTACTTACAATCCTACTTGTGGTATTTTTACCAATATGAATCATTTTAGTTCCGGTATCTGCCTGCTGGTAATGATTGGTAACAGCCACCGAATAAAACTCAGACATGGAGTGATCTCCCTTTAAAATCGTACTCGGATATTTCCATGTAATTGCAGAACCTGTCTCCACCTGTGCCCAGAACAATTTACTGTTTGCTCCTTTACAAATACCTCTCTTAGTTACAAAGTTATAAATTCCCCCTTTCCCGTTCTTATCTCCCGGATACCAGTTCTGCACCGTAGAATATTTTACATGAGCATCTTGCATGATAACAATCTCCACTACTGCTGCATGCAATTGATTTTCATCACGCTGCGGAGCCGTACACCCCTCCAGATAACTTACATAAGAGCCCTCGTCCGCCACAATAAGGGTTCGTTCAAACTGTCCGGTTCCCTTGGCATTAATCCGAAAGTAGCTGGAAAGCTCCATGGGGCAACGTATCCCCTTTGGTATATAACAAAAAGAACCGTCGCTGAACACAGCCGAATTAAGAGCTGCAAAAAAATTATCTCCTACCGGCACAACCGACGCCAGATATTTTTTTACTAAATCGGGATAATCCCTTACCGCTTCTGAGAAAGAACAAAAAATAACCCCCTTCTCCGCAAGGGTCTCTCGAAAGGTGGTCTTCACCGATACCGAATCGAAAACCGCATCTACAGCAACCCCGGCCAGCACATTTCTTTCGTGCAGCGGAATGCCGAGCCGATTAAAAGTATCCTCCAGTTCGGGATCTATTTCCGTTACCTCTTTTTTTGGTTTTGGGGCAGCATAGTAAATAATCTCCTGATAATTAATATCGGGAATCTGCAAATGCGCCCATGTTGGCATTTTCATAGTCTGCCATTTGGCAAACGCCTTTAATCTGAAATCCAAAAGCCACTCCGGTTCCTCTTTTTTGGATGAGATGAGGCGGATAATATCCTCATTAAGCCCCTTTGGAATAAACTCCTGATTAATATTGGATTCAAAACCATGCTGATATTCTGCATTGGCTATATCTTCAATTATATTATTATTTTTACTCATTATGGTGCAAAGTTAATTCATTTTAGATATTTTTGTAAAAAAATAGGGAACATGGAAAAGATATCAGCAAAAAAAGAGCCGAAAAAAGACGAAACAATCATAAAAGAAACATTCCGGGAGTCAGACCAAAAGGCCACAGTCAAAAGAACGCCCATCAGTGAAGTTGGAAAGAATGCGCTCATGGAGAATTTGTTTGCCGGCAGTGACTATACCAACAGAGAAACAACTCCTTACGCAAAAGTGGCCACAGGATATCTTACCACATCAAAACTTATGTTGGAGGGGATTGATTTTGATCTCACCTACACACCGCCCAAACATTTAGGATACAAATCTGCCCTTTTGGCATTCGGTTCCATTTATGCCGGCTGTTATAATCCGCAAGGGTTGTCATACAATCTTGCCCTCTCTACCCGGTTTTGCGTAGAAGATGTTCAGGAATTCTGGGGCGGAGTACTGGCTGCTGCCAAAGAGCATAAAATAGAAAATTTATCATTAGAACTCAATACCTCCATGACCGGATTTACAATAGGTGTATCTGCCATTGGGTGGCAAAACACAAAAATCTTAAAAAGTTTTCCCGCCGTTGATACCACCTGTCTGCTATGCCTTACCGGAAACGTAGGAGCGGCATATATGGGACTGCATGTATTGGAAAGAGAGAAAATTGCCTTTCATAAAATTCCGGCAGCACAGGCAGCACAATACACACAACCCGATTTAAGCAAATACAAATATATCCTCAGTCAATACCTCAGTCCGGAAATTAACCCCAAAACCGTAGAGCAATTTAAGGAAGCAAAACTCTACCCCGCCACGGGATATTTTATTACAGGAGGATTGGCCGCATCTGTAAAGCAGCTCTGTACAGAACATCATGTAGGAGCAAAAATTTATTTAGAGAAAATCCCGATAGCCTCTCAGACCTTTGCTATGGCGGAGGAGCTAAATATGGATGCCATTACCGCAGCCCTTAACGGAGGCGATGATTATAAATTCTTATTTGCCATACCGGTTGCCCAGCACGAACGCTTCCACAAAGAATTTCCAAACGTAGACATTATCGGCCACCTCTGCAAACCCCAAGCCGGAGCCTCACTTATTACACCGGAAGGGGCAGCAATAGAGATTCAAAGTCTGTCTTAAATTATACAACCGATCATTCAGTGAGAACTTGCGGTTTGCAACCGGCAATCTACATTGCTATATCTACATCTACGTTGTATTCCAGATTGTGATGTTCCAGAAAATCCAGGAATCCTTGATTGACATCAATTTTATATTTTTTGGAGTAGAATTCTACGGCTATCTGGTTCTCATAATCGAGAACTTTAAGAGAAAGAAGTTTTTTCCCTTTATTCTCTTTTAATTGCTGGATAAGCTCTTTTCTGAAAGATTTATCAATTTTCTTTACGGGAATATTTACCATAAATCGTTTGATAAACTCATCTTTGGTATTGGCCAACAGCGTAATCCTTCTTATTTTAAGTTCGCACTCCACAGGAGTTGCTTTTTCACCATCCTTTTGTCCCTCTTCCGGTTTTGCAAAGCCACCGAAACGGGGTAGGATAACACATTTCATAAACAAAGCATGCCCGTCTTCCAGAAACTGCATAAATGTTTCATAATCTTTCCCAAACAAAGAAAAATTCACACTCCCGGCATAGTCCTCCATGGTAAATGTCATCCATGGTTTGCCGCTTTTTTGGGAAACCCTCTTACTCACAGATGTTACAAGGCCGGCCAGATACATCTCCTTTTTCTGAAGGTTCAAATCTGTAGAAGCCTGTTTAACCATCTCCTGCGCCTCAGACAAAGTACCCTTTACAAAATTCTTCATCTCAAAGCCGTACATATCAAGCGGATGCGCAGAAAGATACATCCCAACCAACTCTTTCTCCTTTTTTAAGAATTCCAGTTTGTTATATTCTCCGGGAATAGGAATCTCAGGAGGGGTTGGTTTGAACCCTTCATCGGCATCTCCAAAAAGAGAATTTCCACCCCCCAGCGTATCACTTTGCAATTTAGACCCATAGCGGCACAATGCCTCTACAAACAGCTCCTCTTTAGCATTCGATAGAAAGAACTGATCACGGCGGATCTCCCCGAACGCATCAAACGCCCCGGAATAAGCCAATGACTCAACGGTTTTTCTGGTAAGTGTACCGCCGGCAGCAGCCCTCTCTATAAAATTAAAGATTCCTTCAAACGGATTCTCTCCCCGGCATGCAATAATACTATCTACAATTGCACCACCCACCCCTTTATTCCGGCCATTCCAAAACGGATATTTCCTGCCTTATTTACGGTAAATGTTCTGTCACTCTCATTCACACAAGGGCCCAGTACAGAGATTCCCATCCTCTTACACTCATCCATCAGCTTGGTAATCTCCTCTATATTATTTAAGTTCTTACTTAAGTTGGCGGCCATAAATTCGGCCGGATAATTGGCTTTTAAATACCCTGTCTGATATGCAATCCATGCATAACAAGTTGAATGGGATTTATTAAATGCATACTGGGCAAAAGCAGTCCAGTCTTTCCATATCTTTTCCAGAATATCGGCAGGGTGGCCGTTTGCAGCCCCCCCCTCCAAAAACTTGGCCTTAAGTTCCATCATTTTATCAATGAGTTTCTTACCCATTGCTTTACGCAAGCCGTCCGCCATACCTTTAGTAAAATTGGCAAGCTTCTGAGATAAAAGCATCACCTGCTCCTGATAAACGGTAACTCCGTATGTATCGGATAGAATTTCTTCCATTTCAGGCAAATCATATTCAATTTTTTTATCCCCATGTTTCCGGGCAACAAAATCGGGAATATAATCCATAGGTCCCGGTCTGTACAGGGCATTCATGGCAATAAGATCTTCAAAACGGTTGGGTTTCAACTCCCTCAGCCATTTCTGCATTCCGGGCGACTCAAACTGAAACACGGCAACCGTATCACCACGTCCAAATAGTTCAAATGTGTTTTTATCATCTATAGGAATACTTTCAATATCTATATCTATTCCACTATGCTTCTTTATATTAGACACTGCTTCTTTAAGTATTGATAAGGTTCTTAAACCAAGGAAGTCCATCTTAAGCATTCCCACATCCTCAATAAAAGTTCCCTCATATTGAGACACCCACATATCTTCCCCCGTCTCTTTATCTTTGGCAATACAAATTGGAATATGTTCGGTAAGATTATCCCGTCCAATGATAATAGCACAGGCATGCACGCCGGTATTGCGGACAGTTCCCTCCAGCCGCTTTGCATATTCCAGCGTTTCATGAACTCCCGGTATGGGAGATTCATTATAGGCCTGCTGCATCTCCGGAACCAGTTTGATACAATTCTCTACCGTTACTTTTACTTTGGTTACCTTTTCCGTAATCTCTCCGTTTCCCCCTTTTATTTTCTCTTTGGTATCGGGAAAACTATCGGGAATGAGTTTGGTAAGGCGATCGCTCTCCGGAAGCGGTACATTTTGAATACGAGCCACATCTTTAATGGCACTTTTAGTAGCCATTGTACCAAATGTAACTACGTGGGAAACATGATCTTTCCCATATTTTCCCTCTACGTATTTAAGAACTCGCCCACGGCCGTCATCATCAAAGTCAATATCTATATCGGGCATAGAGATACGATCGGGGTTTAAGAAACGCTCAAACAGCAAATCATATTTTATGGGGTCTAGGTTGGTAATTCCAAGACAATAAGCAACAACACTTCCTGCAGCCGATCCACGCCCCGGACCAACCCATACCCCAATGCCTCTTGCTGCCGCTATAAAATCCTGCACAATAAGGAAATAATCGGGAAAACCCATTTTTTTAATGGTAGCCAGCTCAAATTCAATTCTGTCGTGCGCCTGCCGGGTAAGCATTTTGTATTTTTTCTCGGCCCCCAAATAGACCAGATGTTTAAGATACTCATTGCTGTCGGGGAACTCTGCCGGAATAGGAAAAATAGGCAATACGTGGTCTCTGTCTATTTTATATTTCTCCACCTTCTCTACAATTTCCAGCGTATTGGAAACAACCTCCGGATACTTGGGGAAGAGCGCAAGCATCTCCTCCTCTGTTTTAAGATACTCCTGCTGGGTGTATCTCATACGCCCCGGGTCATCAAAATTGGCATTGGTCGTGAGGCAGATAAGACGATCATGGGCAGGGCCGTCTTCTTTGCGGGTAAAATGGACATCATTGGTTGCAATTACTTTAATTCCCAATTTTTCTCCCAGATTAAAGATCTCCTTATTTGCATTCTCCTGCAAACGCCACACCTCCTCGCCGCATCCCGGAATCTGTGATTTATGCAACTGAACTTCCAGATAATAATCTTCTCCAAACAGATTTTTATACCAAAGAGCAGTCTCTTGTGCCTCTTTTAAATTATTGGCATTAATGGCTTTGGGAATTTCTCCTCCCAAACAGGCAGAGGAACAGATAAGATTCTCGTGATACTTCTCTAACGTCTCCCTGTCTATCTTTGGTTTGTAATAAAATCCCTCCGTCCATCCGGTAGAGACTATTTTTACCAGATTGTAATATCCGGCCAAATTTTTTGCCAGCAAAATAAGGTGATATGCCCCCTGATCTTCTTTACCCCTCTTACTGAACCGTCCATCGCGGTTTAAGTACACCTCACACCCCACAATTGGTTTAATATCGGGGAAATCTTTAGCTACTTTAAGAAACTCCTTTACGCCAAACATATTGCCGTGGTCGGTAATGGCCAACGCCGGCTGCTTATCCTCCTGCGCCTTTTTAAAGTGCCCTTTGATATTGGCTGCTCCGTCCAGAATTGAATAATATGTATGTACGTGAAGATGTGCGAATGACATTGTTTTTTATTTATGGGATTAGTAAACGTAAGGTGCAAAGGTAATAAAACTCCCGATAGGGATAATCAAAAAAGAACCTGACTAAAAGATTATTTTATTCAGGTTCTTAATTCCAAAAAAGTCCGGTACCTATACCGGCGATTCCCTCAACCTATACCAACGCCTTTCCCGTCATTGCCGCAGGCTGTGCTACTCCCATCAATTTTAGGATAGTAGGAGCTATATCCGCAAGAATTCCGTTTTGAACTGTTTTAATATCTTTATCTACAACAATAAACGGTACGGGATTCAGGGAATGAGCGGTATTGGGAGATCCGTCTGCATTTACTGCGTTATCCGCATTGCCGTGATCTGCCGTAATAAGAACGGTATATCCGTTTGCAACCGCCGAGTCTACAACCTCTTTCACCAATCCGTCAATGGTTTTAATCGCTTGGGTAATTGCTTCATATACCCCCGTATGACCAACCATATCACCATTGGCAAAGTTTAAGATAACCAATTCCTCTTTCTTGGTATCCAACACTTTAATAAGTGCACCGGCAACCTCCGGAGCACTCATCTGGGGCTGTAGATCATAAGTGGCAACTTTAGGAGAGTTAATAAGCACTCTGTCTTCCAACTCAAAAGCAGCCTCGCGTCCGCCGGAAAAGAAGAAAGTAACATGAGCATATTTCTCTGTTTCAGCAATACGGAGCTGAGTTTTGCCGGCATTTGCAACAACCTCACCCAAGGTCTGCTGTACGTTTTCTTTATCAAAAAGTATCTTAACGTCCTTAAATTTATCATCATAAGGGGTAAGACAACAATAATACAAAGGAATTGTTTTCATTCCCATATCCGGCATATCCGCCTGTGTAAGAACGCTGGTAAGTTCACGGGCGCGGTCGTTTCTAAAATTAAAGAATACAACAGCATCGCCTTCCTCTATATTGGGGGTTCCCTCAATCTTTACGGGTTTAACAAACTCATCTGTAATATCATGATTATAAGACTCCTGCATAGCACATGCCGCACAACATGATTTTTCTCCTATTCCGTTTACCAACAAGTCATAAGCGGTTTTAACCCTGTCCCATCTTTTATCTCTATCCATTGCGTAAAACCGCCCAATCACAGAGGCAATCTTGCCGGTTGAAACATGCATATGCCTTTCCAGATCTTCAATAAAACCTTTTCCGCTTTTAGGGTCGGTATCGCGGCCATCCATAAAGCAGTGCACATATACTTTATCTAAACCGAACTGTTTGGCAACATCTAAAAATGCAAATAACTGATCAATCGAGCTATGAACCCCTCCATTGGAAAGAAGCCCCATAAAATGCAACGCCTTGCCGCTTGTTTTTGCATAATCATAAACAGCCCTTACCTCAGGATTTTCCAACAATGTTTTATTGGTACATGCTTTATTTATTTTCACCAGATCCTGATACACCACCCGGCCTGCTCCAATGTTGAGGTGTCCTACCTCCGAATTGCCCATCTGGCCATCGGGAAGGCCAACATCCTCGCCACTTGCAGAGAGTTGTGAATGAGGATATTTTGCCATTAAATTATCAATATTCGGCTGTCCGGCAGTATAAATTGCATTGGTTTTGTCATGTTTTCCAATTCCCCAACCATCGAGAATCATTAAAAGTACCTTTTTATCCATTTTATTTCTTAAATTTGTTCTTTGTTTATTTGGTGATTCATCTATGCAAAATTTCAGCCATAGAGAATTGCCGTAAAGTTAATCATTATGAGTGAAAAAAGGAAAGACCGGGATAATAACGGCGGACGGGACGGAAAGAATTACCGTCATGAAGATAAAAGGCAAAGGAGCAGCAGCCGTAAGGTGATTGAGGAGCTTACAGGAACAGTTGCCATGACCAGGGAGGGGTACGGTTTTATCATGATTCCCGATAAAGAGGATGATGTATTCGTACCGGCAAAAAAGATGCGAGGAGCACTGCATAATGATACTGTAAAGGTAGCCGTAATACGCCAGAAATCAGCAACGACCAAATGCGAAGGCGAAGTAATTGAGGTGGTAGAGAGGAGCAAAAAACCAATCATTGGAATTTTACAAATTATTGGCAATCAGGCATGGGTAATTGTAGAAAGTCGCTCTATGCCCTATGATATTAAAGTTCCCATTGAGCAGGTAAAGAAAGAGTATCAGGGGATGAAAGTTGCCGTTCTGGTGGAACAATGGCCTAGAGGCGAGGAAAGTCCTATGGGAAAAATTGTAGATATCTTGGGAACCCCCGGAGAGAATAACACAGAGATGCATGCCATTCTGGCAGAGTTTGGACTCCCCTATAAATTTACGGAAGAAGTAGAGGCCAACGCCGCAAAAATTCCAATTAAAATAGAAGAAAAAGAGATAAAAGCCCGCAAGGATTTCAGAAACATCCTAACCATTACCATAGATCCTGCCGATGCAAAGGACTTTGACGATGCCATCTCTTTTAGAAAACTAGAGAACGGAAACATAGAGGCAGGAGTGCATATTGCGGATGTTACCCATTATGTATGTTCCGATGATATAATTGATAAAGAGGCTATTGACCGTGGAACATCAGTCTATCTGGTAGACCGTACCGTTCCAATGTTACCCGAGGTTCTTTCCAACAACTTATGTTCATTGCGCCCTAACGAGGAGAAACTTACTTTCTCCGCCGTATTTGAAATGAACGAAAAAGGGAAGATAATCAGCTCATGGTTTGGCCGTACCGTTATAAAATCGGACAGACGCTTTGCCTACGAACAGGTGCAGGAGATTATTGAGAGCAACGGAGAATACACGTTGGACTACAAAGGAGAAATGAGCGGAAAAGCAGAAACCGTGCGTAAAAAAATTGCCGCAACCAAACGGAAAGGGGAAAGACATTCCGATAAAGAAGTAGCCCAAACCGTTCTGGAGCTACACCGTCTGGCTACTATTATGCGTGAAAAGCGGTTTGCAAGCGGGTCTATTAGTTTTGAGCGTCCCGAGATGAAAGTAATTGTAGACCAGAATGGTAAACCCATAGATATTATCCAAAAAATAAGCAAAGAAGCCAATTGGTTGGTAGAGGAGTTTATGCTGCTGGCCAACAAAGAGGTAGCAACCTATGTAACCAAAGGAATGCAATTAAAAGAGCCTACGTTTGTATACCGTATCCACGACGAGCCTAATTTTGATAAAATCCAGAATCTGCGCGATTTTATTAAACATTTCGGTTATACGATGGGACCTACCGAAAATTCTCGTCAGGTTGCCAAAGAATTAAATACCTTGCTGGAGAAAACCAAAGGGAAGCCGGAAAATAATGCAATAGAAATTATTGCCCTCCGATCTATGGCTCGTGCCCGCTACTCTACAGATAATGTGGGACATTATGGTTTGGGCTTTGATTATTACACCCACTTTACCTCCCCTATCAGGCGGTATCCCGATATGATGGTACACCGTCTTCTGGCGCATTATCTCGATAAAGGAAAATCGGAGAGCAAACAAAAATACGAAGAGCTGTGCAAACACTCTTCCGCCAGAGAGCAGCTTGCCACCGAGGCAGAGAGAAGCAGCATTAAATACAAATTGACCGAGTTTATGCAAGATAAAGTGGGGAATGTGTATGAAGGAACCGTATCGGGAGTTACAGAATGGGGAATTTATGTGGAAATTACCTCCAACCACGTAGAGGGGATGGTAATGCTCCGCAATATTAAAGAGGATTTCTTCGTTTACGACGAGAAAAATTACTGTGTTATCGGAAAATCTACTCGTAAAAAATTCACTCTTGGAGATGTTGTAACGATTAAAGTTACAAAAGCGAATCTGGAGCAGAAACTCATTGATTTCACTCTTGTCTGGGACGAAAGCTGGAACAGAAGCAAGGAAGGTAGCAGAGAAAGCAGCAGAGGGAGAAACCACACGGGAGCAAGCCGCGGTAGCAGGAGCGGACAAGGCTACAAAGATTCCAAAAAAGAAGCTCCCCGGAGTGATACTTCCAGAAAGGAGCGGCCTAAAAAACAGGAATCTTCCCCCGCTCAAGAAGAAACTAAATCAAAGAAAACCGCATTTTACGAAGCTGTTGTAGGCAAAGCAAAGGCTTCCATTAACAAAGCAAAAAAAACGATAACACGAAAAAAGAAATAAAATCTATTATTATGAGAATTAAAAAAGGCTACAAGATAAGGCAGATTGCAGGAGAGAATATTATAATTGCTGCCGGAGAAAAAGAGACCGATTTAACAAAAATTATCTCATTAAATCCTACATCCTGTTTTTTATGGGAAAACCTTGCCGTGAAAGATTTCACAGAACAAGATATTGTTGATTTATTAATACGGGAGTACAAAATTGATCATCAGACCGCTGCCAAAGATGTGAAAAGTTGGCTTCATGCACTTTCCGAGTGTGGTATTATTGAATAATCCAACAATTAAGTGAGGGTTTCCCCTCTCTATTAACGAAACCATCCTCGCCACAGATCGTTGTAGCAAGGATGATTTTTTCATTGTTTTCTCATACAAATTGCACAAGAAAACGGTTGTTTATTTTATTGCGATGGGTCGTAGTCTTTATTTTACTTTTTCCAACTCTACCGTAAAGTGTCTCATAATAGGAAGCTCTTTGGTTATTACGTATCCTTTGGTAATGCTTTCGCGGCGGTCGAACACATTTTTAACGGCGGCAGCAATGTAATCTATATGGTTGTTGGTGTAAACACGGCGAGGAATGGCAAGACGGAGCAATTCCAGGCGTGGATAACGGTTCTCACGGGTATCGGGATCTCTATCTGCAAGAATGCTTCCTATTTCAACACCTCTTATACCGCCCTCTACATATAGCTCTATCCCCAATGTTTGTGCAATAAATTGTTCTTTGGGTAAATGGGTAAGAATTTTTTTAGCATCCAAGAAGATTGCGTGTCCGCCGGCAGGACGTTGGTAAGGGACACCGTATTCATCCAGCTTTTTCCCCAAGTATTCTATTTGTTTAATACGTGTTTCGAGATATTCAAACTCGGAACCCTCCTGCAAACCCTGTGCAAAGGCATTCATATCTCTGCCGGCCATTCCGCCGTACGTAAGGAATCCTTCGTACATAATACCGAACATCTGGCATTTTTGCATATCTTTCTCATCCTTAAAGGCAACAAAGCCGCCCATATTAAGGATTGCATCTTTTTTGGCAGACATGGTCATGAAATCTGCATGAGAGAATATCTCTCGAGTAATGTCTTTAATACTTTTTTGGGCATAACCTGCCTCACGAGTTTTAATAAAGTATGCGTTTTCGCAGAAACGGGCAGAGTCTATCAGGAGTTTAACACCGTATTTTTTACACAAAGCAGAAACACCTTTTATATTCTCCATAGATACAGGTTGACCTCCGGCAGTGTTATTGGTAACGGTAAGCACTACAGCCGGAATCTTCTCTTTAGGGGTCTCTTTTAATACTTTTTCAAGTTTATTAAGGCACATATTTCCTTTGAACGGAATCTCAAGTTCGGTATCCGCAGCTTCATCTATGGTACAATCTACGGCATGAGCTTTTCTGAACTCTATATGCCCTTTTGTTGTATCAAAGTGGGAGTTTCCCGGGAGGACATCACCTTCTTTTACAATTGCGCTAAAAAGGACATTTTCAGCGGCACGTCCCTGATGGGTTGGCATAAAATGATCAAATTCGGTTACGTCTTTAATGCTCGCCTTCATATTATAATAAGAAGAGGCTCCGGCATAACTTTCATCTCCGCACATAATAGCAGCCCATTGTTTATCACTCATAGCATTGGTTCCTGAGTCTGTAAGCAAGTCTATGAATACTTGTTCGCTCTTAAGGTTAAAAAGGTTGTATTTAGCCTCTTTAATCCATTGTTCACGTTCGATGCGGGTAGATCTTCGTAAAGTCTCTACGCTTTTAATTTTGTAAGATTCTGCAAAAGGAAGTTCCATGATTCTATCGTATTTATTAATAATGCATAACAAAAATTTGTTTTCAATTACAAATCTTTACAAATTACGGAAAATTACTATAGAAATCCAAGTAAATAACAGATAAATAATAATAGTAATGAAAAAAATATCACTACGATGCATCCGGTTCATCTCTTTCCGCTTTAATCGGTAACGTTCATAAAAACGAGGATGCTAAAAATTCTCTTTTCAGCATCCTCGTTATTTTAAAGTCTTAATTGGAATTATTTATTTTCCAACTCTTCCCGCTCCTTTCTCATGTTAAGATCATACATGATAGGGGTACCTACAAATACAGAAGAGTAAGTACCTGCAACAATACCAACGATAAGGGCTACTGCAAAACCTCTAATTACCTCGCCACCGAACAATGCAATTGCAATCATAACCACCAAAGTAGTACCGGATGCATTAATGGTTCTGGCCAATGTACTATTTAACGCCATGTTGATATTCTCTCTCAGATCACGTTTTGGATACAAGGTTTTGTACTCACGGATACGGTCAAATATAACCACGGTATCATTAATAGAGTATCCGATAATTGTTAAAACCGCTGCAATAAATGTTTGATCCACATCCAGACTAAACGGAAGAAGTCCGGAGAATATTGAGAAGAATCCTACTACAACAATGGAGTCATGCACCAGAGCTATTACACCACCGGCACCCCATGTCCAGTTACGGAAACGAATTGCAATATAGATAAAGATTGCCATTAACGCAATAACCACGGCAATCATTGCATCTCTCTTAATATCGTTTGCAATGGTAGGCCCTACTTTATCGGAACTGATAATACCATTGGGATTTTCTGTTGTAGAAGTAAACTCGTCCAGAGTCATCTGAGCTTTAAAGAAACCTTTCATTGCATTAAACAATTTCTGCTCAACTTCCTGATCAACCTCAGTAGAGTTATCATTAATTTTATATTTGGTAGTAATCTTCATCTGACTCTCTCCACCAAATTGTTTTACCTCAACGGTTTCACCAAACTCTGTATTGGCAGCACTTCTTATCTGTTCTGCGGTTACATCTTTATCAAAACGTAATACATAGGTTCTACCACCGGTAAAGTCTACACCGTAAGAAAATCCTTTTGTAAAGATAAAAGCCAAACCAATTACACAAATAACAACAGAACATGTATATGCTATTTTACGAATACCCACAAAATCGAATTTGGTATTCTGCATAAATGTTCTTGAGAATTTATTATCAAATGTAATATTTTTGTTTTTGTCCAATCTTGCCTCAATAACAAGTCTTGTAACAAAGATGGAGGTAAG
The DNA here is from genome assembly GCA_036639755.1 of Bacteroidales bacterium. Taxonomy (GTDB): domain Bacteria; phylum Bacteroidota; class Bacteroidia; order Bacteroidales; family UBA932; genus Egerieousia. The sequence continues at coordinate 11,581 of JAVWIB010000001.1, read as the reverse complement.
CAGAGAAGTAATGATACCCAATACCAGTGTGGTAGCAAAGCCCTGAACAGGACCGGAACCAAACATAAATAACACAATACCTGTAATAATAGTTGTAAGGTTACCGTCTATAATTGCAGAATAAGCGTTACTGTATCCATCTTTTACCGCAAGTCGTAATGCCTTGCCGGCCCTAACCTCCTCTTTAATACGTTCATAGATAATAACATTCGCATCAACAGCCATACCCATGGTTAGAACCAGTCCGGCTATACCAGGCAGGGTAAGTACCGCTCCAAATGAAACCAAAGCTCCAAACAGGAATAACACGTTACATAACAAAGCTATATTTGCAACAAGTCCTGCACCCTGATAGAATAATTGCATGTAAATCAAAACCAAGACAAACGCAAGGATAAATGAAATAAGACCTGCATTAATGGACTCCGAACCAAGGCTTGGCCCTACTACTTGCTCCTGAACAATCGTTGCAGGGGCAGGAAGTTTACCGGATTTCAATACGTTTGCCAAGTCTTCTGCCTCTGTAATGGTAAAGTTGCCTGTAATTGCAGAACGCCCACCGGAAATCTCTGTCTGAACGGTAGGGTAAGAATAAACCATTCCGTCAAGAACAACTGCTACGGATTTACCAATATTGTCGGCTGTTAATCTTGCCCATATTCTCGCACCCTCTGCATTCATTGCCATATCTACACCCGGAGCACCCCCGGTAGTACCGTTGTAACTAACAGAAGCATCTGTAATAACGCCTCCGTCAAGTGGAGCTTTACCGTCTCTTGAAGCAGCCTTAATTGCTATGAGATCGTAAACAGAACCTGTTTTATCATTGCCATCTGCCTTTACAGACCACATTGGAACGAGGTCGGCAGGGAATAACGCTTTAATCTGCGGATGATTTAAATAAGTGTTGATTTTTGCAGTATCTCTGTAGTGAGCCCGTCCGATAATAGGACCGCCTGCCAGTTGTCCCTGGTAAGCACTTGGATTAAGAACAAAGAATAACGGATTCTGTTTTGCAAAAGCAGCAGCATCTGCCGATAATGTATCGGTTGCAATAAGCGACTCAGCAAGTTTACTGCTTGTCTTAAGAGAATCTCCGGTTACTGCCAGAGTTGAATCTGCCAATTTGGTTTTTGAAGAGTCCGCAAAAACAACGGCCCCACTCGCAAGAGTATCCATCTCGTTTGCCAGAATATCTTTCAGCATCTCATTGGCCTGTGCCAAGAGCGGATAAATTTCCGGATTATCGTAGGTAGGCCAGAATTCCAGAGAAGCAGTTCCCTGAAGCAATTTTCTTACACGTTCAGGCTCCTTAACACCGGGCAACTCTACAAGAATTCTACCTGTATTGCCAAGTCTCTGGATATTTGGTTGGGTAACGCCAAAACGGTCTATACGATTTCTTAATACATTAAATGAGTTTGCAATAGCACTCTCGGCCTCTGTACGAATAATCTTTATAACTTCTTCGTTGGATGTTTCCGGTTTAATTTTATCACGCATCTCATAAGTACCAAAAATGCTTGACAATCTTTTGCCCGGAGCAACCTCATTCCATGATTCGTGAAAAAGAGTAATGAAATCACCCCTGCTGGTAATCTCTTTTTGCTGAGCCAACTCTAGTGCTTTATTAAATTCGGGAGAAGCATTATGGTCGGACAACGCCTTGATCAGGTCTTTTAACTGAACCTGAAGCATCACGTTCATACCACCTTTAAGGTCCAGACCAAGATTGATCTCTTTCTCTTTAACCTCTTTGTAAGTAAATCCTAAAAATACTTTTTCCGAAGAAATAGAATCAAGGTAGAATCTATCTTTATCTTTAGAAATAGAATCAAGGTAATAAGCCTTATCTAACTCATTTACATTTGCGAAAGCTGTTGTAAGTTTTTCTGCCGCAACAGCTTTTGCGGCATACTCTCTAGCTTTCTTCTCCTGATTCTGCGTAGCCCATGTGAACGACAGTTGGTACAAACAGGCTAGTGCGATTAAAATTGCCACAAACTTAATGGCTCCTTTACTTTGCATAATGTTTATATAGTTTTAATTTTATTAAATTCGGTCAAAACTGGATTTTACCTCCAAAAATAACATGCAAATGTACTATTTTTTCCTAATATATAAAGTATTTCATACCTTTGTTGATACTTTTTAGATAAAAAAATGAAAAAAACCAGCTCTATATTTATCATATTACTAGTATTTTTAGTCTCAGGCACCGCACTGGGACAGGAAAAAAACGCCCTTGAGACAGAGGCGGACAAACTTCATAATTTATATAAATTTGATCAGGCGATTGATTTGTACAAAAAAATAATAGCGCAATCTGCCGATTCTCTTTACAAGATAAACATAGAAAATAGACTCATCCTGAGTGAAAACGGGAAAGCCCTGCTGGAGTTTGCATCCACTCCACAGGTGGTTGCCCGAGCAAAATACAACACCTCCGATTTCTTTCTGCATTACCCCGGTTTCCCAAATAATTCATGGGTTCCGCTTCCAAAAGAGCTTGCCGAAAGGGATCTTAAAGAGAAGATTATCACCGGCACTCCGGTGGTCTGGTTTCCATCGGGAAGCAATAAAATAGTGTATAGCGCTCCCGATAACAGCGGTTCCTGGAACATTTATTCCACTCAAAAAATTAACGATACCCTCTGGAGTGCCCCTGCGGTGCTGAATGAAAATATAACCTCGGTTGGCAACGAACTGTTTCCGGTTCTGAGCAGAGACGGCAAGTCTCTTTATTTTTCCTCTAACGGCCATTATGGAATAGGAGGTTACGATTTGTATGTCAGCAACTGGGATGATGATTTAAATGACTGGGGAGTGGCACAGAATCTGGGATTTCCGTTTTCATCAGTATCCGACGATCTGCTGTTTTATAATACCCCCGACGGACTTTATTCTATTTTTGCCTCCAACCGCAACAGTAACCCTAACCAAATGACGGTGTATGCCGTTAAATTTGAAAACATTCCGTTAAAAAAAGAGATTAACTGGGAGCAGGCGATAGAAATTGCCCAGATGAAAGCTCCCGATACAGAACAGGAGAAATCTGCAGAACAGGCCGGAGAGCCTAAGAAAAACGAGGGAGAACACAGCTCCTACACAATAGCTGTAAAAAATGTGAGAAAATTACAACAGGATGTAAAAGCTGCTATTGAGCAACAGAAAGAGAACAGAGCCCTTTATAACACCCTCACCAACGCAGAAGATCTTGTCCTTCTGGAGAAAAAAATTGCAGAACAGGAGGCCAAAACCCTTATCATACAACAGGAACTGGGGATAGCCATGGAAAAACTGCAAGCAGTAGAGATGGATTTCCTATCCAAAGGAATTATGATTCCCGATACACCCGAGCAAACAAACGCCTCAAAACCATCGGGAGAGAATATACTTTCGTTTAAATTTGTAAATAACACGATGGGCACCACACCGGCTATGATTGTAGAGGCTCCGGTACCGGAAATAGATCTCTCATTCAGAGTACTGGATAAAGCAGTTATTGCAGATCCGGCAGATTTTCCAACATCGCTCACCTATCAGATTCAGCTTTTTGTACTGGCAAACAAAGCTTCTTTAAAAGCATTAAAAGGATTGAGTCCCGTATTTGAAAGGAAAGCTAGCAGCGGAAAATATATTTACTCCGCCGGTACATTCCACACATATGCAGAAGCTCTTAAGAATATTAATAAAGTAAAGAAGCTGGGATTCCCTACCGCCCTCATTACCGCTTATAAAGAGGGAAAAGCCCTTACATTAAAAAATGCACGGCTCATGGAGCAGAAAGAGGCGGCAACAAGTATTTATCAGGTTATCATTGAGGGTTATGACACCTTGCCGGCAGAATCCCTGAACGCAATAAGAGCAAGTACGGAAAAAGATATTGCCAAAACAATAGAAAACGGTATCCCAAAATATGTAGTAGGCCCTTTTGCCAACCGGGGGGAGGCAGATGCGCTAAAAGCGGCATTGGATAAAGCCGGAGTCACCACCGCCCAAGTAGAGAAAGTAGAAAAAAACCAACTATAAAACTATGGCTGCACTCATTGTAACACTTATTATTGTGGGGCTTGTTTTGCTTCTGGCAGAACTCCTCATTATCCCCGGATTCGGCATAGCCGGAGTTCTGGGAATTATCTCTATGATTGCCTCCTGCTGGGTCGCTTTTGACAGTTACGGGCACGTAACGGGATTGCTGGTAATATCGGCGAACATTTTATTCGTCATTATCTCCGTCATTTTTACCCTCCGCTCCAAGACATGGAAAAAAGCGAGTCTAAAAACCAACATTGAGGCCAAAGTAGACACCTCTCCCCAAGCCAAGGGGATTACAGAGGGGATGAACGGAAAAACTCTTACCAGATTAGCTCCCGGCGGGCAAGCCAGACTGGGAGAGATTGTAACGGAAGTTTTTACCCGCGATTCGCTTGTAGAGCCGGGCAAAGAGATAACCGTATGCCAAATAGACGGCAATAAAATATTTGTACAAGAAATTAAATAATTAAAACTAGAAAATATGGACAACTCTATCGCTATGTTAATCTGGATAGGAATCTCAATTATTGCATTGATGATCTTCCTATGGTTCTTCCCCATTACATTATGGTTCCAGGCGCTTATATCGGGCGTAAAAATTTCACTTGTACAGCTCGTCCTCATGCGCTGGCGCAAAGTTCCTCCCGGAACCATTGTTATGGCAATGATTACCGGAACAAAAGCCGGACTCAAACTAGATGCCAACGAGCTTGAAGCCCATTTCCTTGCCAAAGGAAACGTTCCCAACGTAGTAAATGCTCTTATCTCGGCCGATAAAGCAAACATTGAGCTGAACTTTAACATGGCTGCCGCCATCGATCTTGCTGGCCGCGACGTATTTCAGGCCGTACAAATGTCGGTGAATCCAAAAGTAATTAACACTCCTCCTGTTACTGCCGTAGCAAAAGACGGTATTCAGCTCATTGCTAAAGCAAGAGTAACCGTAAGGGCCAACATCAAACAACTGGTAGGAGGCGCAGGAGAAGAAACCGTTCTTGCCCGAGTAGGCGAAGGCATTGTCTCCTCTATAGGCTCGGCCGACAGTCACAAATCGGTTCTTGAAAACCCCGATTCCATCTCCAAAGTGGTACTCATGAAAGGACTTGATGCCGGAACCGCTTTTGAGATACTCTCCATTGATATTGCCGATATTGATATTGGAAAAAATATTGGAGCCGTTCTGCAAATAGACCAGGCCAACGCCGATAAAAACATTGCTCAGGCTCGAGCCGAGGAAAAACGTGCCATGGCTGTTGCCCTTGAACAAGAGATGAAAGCCAAAGCTCAGGAAGCCCGTGCCAAAGTAATCGGAGCCGAAGCAGAGATTCCGCTTGCCATAGCCGAAGCCTTCCGCAAAGGGAACCTGGGCATTATGGACTATTATAAAATAAAGAACATTCAGGCCGACACCGACATGCGTGAGAATCTATCCAAATAATTTTGGTAATCGAAAGAATTAGCATATATTTGCAGTCCCAAAACGTTTGTGCAAACAAACAAGCCTCAATGGTAGTGGGATTTGGTGAGATGGGTGAGTGGCTTAAACCAGCAGTTTGCTAAACTGCCGAACTCGTAAGGGTTCCGGGGGTTCGAATCCCCCTTTCACCGCAAAAAAGCAGCACAAAAGTGTTGCTTTTTTTTGCCCAAACGCAGCAGGCGAAAGGAATGGCGGGGCCCCAACTCCCTCCTCGTGATGCAACTTTATTTATCAGGCAGGTCAAACAAGAAAACAGCAAGCTCCCTGATATGGATTTCAAGACTTTTTTGAGTTCAATACAGATTGAATACAAAATATCAAAATTAATTTTAACTTCGCAAAACGTAAACTCTTTTATCAAAAAAGACATCCCGCTTAAATGCAACTCTAAACGCCTTGCCTAACATGCCTAAACGAACTAAAATATATAGCGAGCAGGAATATTCGGAATTATTCGACCAAGCATATACTAAATACCTACACCGGATAAAATTTTATGCCTTTAGTTTTATAGGAGAACAAGAAGATACAATGTCTATTGCCCAAGACGCCTTTGTTACATTATGGGAAAAAAGACAAGACTTAGACTTTGAGCAAGAAATCCTCCCCTTTCTCTACAGCATTACCAAAAACAAATGCATTAATTTTTTAAGAAAACAAAAAGCCAGGCACAGATACGGAGACTATGTAAAATACAAAGAAGCTGCATTTAACCACGATGTATTATCACAAAATCAATCTGTAAAAATATATGAAAAAGAGATGAATATATTAATAGACAAGGCTATTGAGGCTATGAAACCCAAGGTAAAAGAAACCTTTCTGTTAAGCCGGAATAAAAAATTGAAAAACAGAGAAGTAGCCCAAATACTTAACATAGGAGAAAGTACGGTAGAATTCAGGATAGCAGCAGCATATAACATATTAAGAAAATACCTTAAAGACTACCTCCCATTTTTTTTATGGTTTTTATACCATATCGGGTGATATTATAAGAGAGATACAATATGAATAAAAAGACACTTATCACATACATAAAAGGAGAAGCTACAAGAGAGCAGAAAGAGGCTGTTTTAAATTGGATAGACCAATCGCCTTATAACAAGCAATACCTTGCTAGTCTCAAACTTACACACATCGCTTTAGATACTCCAAAACAAGAAGCATCTAAGGAGGAGCTTAATGAAATTAAAGCCAAGATAGCCAAACGAACACAAGATAAACAAAATGAGCATTATAAAAAGAAAAATATATTGATCACCATTATGTCTTCCTGTATTGCGGCATGCCTGGCTGCTCTTGCCGTTTTTATTGCCCGGCCAAGCGACATTCAACTTAAAGCCAGTATCACACAAGAGCTTATCAGTAATTTGAAAGAAAAAGAAATAACGATTGCCCTAGAGGAGATGCCGGCAAATTCTCTGAACACCATCTACACAGAAAAAGGAGTGAAAGGCGAGGTGGGGCTTCCCGACGGTAGCAGAGTCATTTTAAATTCCGGAACAAAGCTAAGTTACCCGAATAAATTCATTGGAGCCACCAGAGAAGTAATGCTTATTGGCGAAGGATATTTTAAAGTAAAAAAAGATTCTTTGCATCCGATGATTGTAAACACCGGCAAAAATTTTAAGATACAAGTACTCGGAACAGAATTTAATCTCAAAAATTATGCAGACGATATGCAATCCCAAGCGACTTTATATTCGGGGAGTATTAACCTTATATCATATGCACACAACCACGATAAGTCTGTAAAAGAATCTATTACAAAAGTATTACCCAATCAATGCTTAACAATAACAACAAACAAAGGCGTATCTGTAAATACCCCTGAAGACATTCAAATTGCATCAGCGTGGAAAGACGGCCGCCTTATATTTGAAGAAAGTCCTATGCCGGAAGTGATCAAAACCTTGGAACGCTGGCATGGTGTAAGAATTGTGGTAAAAGATGACAAAATCCTCAAGTACAACATTACCGCCCAATTCAATTCAGAATCCATTGTTCAGATAATGGACATGATGAAATTCTGCGCTCCCATAGACTATAAAGTAGAAAACAAGGAGCAGAGCGTACATCAAATTAATATATATGCAAGATAGTTTTGAAAAAAATAACACAAAATGTAAAAAAAAATTTAAGGAATTTTATTGGGGTTGCGTGATATTAGAAACACTAATAAAAGACCTATGTATTCAAAACAAATTAAAACTTTTAGGAAAAAGGTATTGCAGTGCACAACCATCCTGCTCTTTTCCTGTTCGGTTGCGTTAAACGCACAAGAAATCAAACTACATTACAACAACGTTCCTCTAAAAACAGTTCTTAAAGATTTAAGCAAACAGAGCGGATACAACTTTATGTACTCCAGCGCCTTATCAAGTACTACAGAAAAAATAAGCTGCTCAATAGACTCCAATATTGCTAACATCCATGAGATACTCCAAACCCTCTTTAAGGGAAAAAAAATCACTTATACCATTAAGGATAAGCAGGTTTTATTAGCTCCTGCCAGTATTACGCCGGCCAATAATCTTCCCGACAAATATAAAATATCGGGAGTCGTAACAGACGATACCGGAGAGCCCGTGGCCGGGGCAACCATCAGAATCGTGGGGACCGACATCTATTTTTTCACCAAAGCCGACGGCACATATACGCTTGAGGCATCCAAAGGAGATAGGATAAACGTTAACTCAATCGGCTTAAAAGATTTTGAATTCCCTGTTGACGGAAACAAAACCACTTTTAATGTGACCATGGCCGTAGATAAACTCCTTTTGGACGAAGTTGTGGTGACAGGATACCAAACTTTAAGTAGAGACAGGGTTACCGGCTCTTTCGGCTCCATTAGTGCGGAAAAGCTGAACAATACCATGACCTCTGACCTTATCAGCCGACTGGACGGAAAAGTAGCCGGGCTTCAGATTAAAGACGGGAATCTCACCATCAGGGGAGCGGGCTCCATCCTATCCAGCACATCTCCGCTGATTGTTGTGGACGGATTCCCCATAGAAAACGGATTAGAGTCTGTAAACCCGGATGATATTCAGAATGTGACTGTTTTAAAAGATGCCGCCGCTGCTTCCATCTGGGGTACCCGAGCCGGAAATGGGGTAATTGTTATTACCACCAAAAAGGGAGCAAAAAGCAGCAAAACGGCAATCAGCGCATCTTATCAGTTTACCATTAGCAATAAAAACAAAATCTCCAATCTAAGGCTACTAAACGCAAGCGATGCCATTGATCTGGACCTCGAATTAATCCAAAAGAATTTCTGGGGACCGGATGATGTCTCCTGGCACTCTCCCGTTGGCAAAGTTCAAGAGCACTACTATAATGCCTTACTTGAATCAGACTTTCGTTACACCTTTGACGATATCATCAAAGATGAAAAATTCAATCAAAACATAAATGCATTAAGACAATCAGAAGCCCACAGGCAAATAGAAAAATACATTTATCAAAATGCCCTGCAACACCGGGCAAACATCTCTTTAAGCGGAGGGAATGAAAAAAGCGACTACTATGTATCGGGAGTTATAGAAAGTAACAAAGGAAATGCTATCAGGGATTTGAACACCGATTTCAAATTGAACTTAAAATACTCATACTACCTCACCAAGAAGTTAACCTTAAACACAAATGCCAGTATCTTTTACTCCATGGCTGAGCAAAACGGCATTGATAATTATTCCATTGCAAACTCTTATAGCTATCACAACCTGCTTGATAACAATGGTGAAAAAATTCAATATTACATGATTGACCCCTGGGAGGGAAAAAGAAGAGAAGCAATGGGCTACCTTCCCTATACGAACAATATGCTGGATGATATCCGTGAAAACAATAAGGTAAGCAACAATTTCTCGGCAAGATTACAGGCTTCGCTCAATTATGAAATCATTGAGGGGCTAAATGTGAACACCAAATTCCAATACGAGCGGGGATTTTCCAAAAACGAAGAAAGCCAGAAAGTCTCCCACAGCAGCATGAGGGCCATGATCAATGCATATACAACCATTAGCAGAGAAGGACAATTGGAGTATAATTTCCCTCTTGGCGGTTATTATGGAGTTGACAACTTAAGTACCGAAGCATGGACATGGAGAAACCAGCTAGATTATAACAAAACGTTTAATAAAGATCACCAACTCATGGTTTTATTCGGACATGAGTTAAGAAAGTACAAAACGGTAAGCAATGCCACCAATCAATACGGTTATGATTTTCAAGCTCAGACATATACACCCATCAATGAAGGATTATTAATCACCGGCGAATATCCCACCTGGCTGGATTTTGCCCCATACGGTTTTAGCGCCCTCAACCGCTATGCAGAAGTAGATAACAGAGATCTTTCTTTATACGCAAATGCAGGTTACACATTTAAACAAAAATATTCCGCCTCGGTGAGCGGAAGAATGGACCAAAGTAATATTTTTGGGAACGACTCCAAATACAAATACAATGTGATTTGGTCTGCCGGAGTAAGCTGGAAAATAAGTGATGAAAACTTCATGAAAGCCAACTGGATAGATAACCTGGTATTAAAAGCAACCTACGGGCTCGGAGGAAATATAAACAAAAACTTTTATCCGGTTTTAATGGGTCGTAAAGATGTGAGCTCTTACACCGGACTCGCATACCTTTTCTTAACCAACCCGGAAAACAAAAACTTAAAATGGGAAACCAGTAAAACCACAAATATCGGACTTGATTTCTCGTTTCTGAAAGGTAGAATTAATGGTAATATCGATTTTTACAACAAACGCGGAGATGATTTGCTGGGGCGGGTTAGCTTAGACCCTACAAACGGATTCGCCTCTGCCACAATGAACTTTGCGTCTGTAGAAAACAGAGGATTTGAGTTTAACCTAAATACCACCCCCGTAAGGACTAAAAACTTTACATTTACGGTTGGGGGAAATATTACCTATAATAAAAACACCGTAATAAAGGTAGATGACGAAGGGGGTGCCGATACCGATTTTCTCAAACAAGTTCCGGAAGGAATTGCCATAGAAGGCAAGCCCCTGAATAGACTCTACGCATATAATTATGCCGGTTTGGATGAAAACGGAGAGCCCCTCATCTATGAAAAAGGAGAAAAAGTATCCTGGCAAAACTACTCGGGAAATATTGACAACCTATTGTATATGGGAACAACCGTCGCTCCGTGGTACGGTGGAATCAACACCTCTTTAAGCTACAAAAATTTCATATTCTCGGCATTGGCGACCTACGAATTCGGCCATGTATTCAGAAGGCCTACAGCCAGCCCCTATAGTGACTCCAAAGGCATCCTGGAAGAGATAACAGGCCGGTGGAAAAAACCCGGAGATGAAAATCACACAAATGTTCCGGCACTAACAGACTACTATTCATACGACGAAGCACATGAATATTACACAAAAGCAAATCTAAATGTTTTAAGCGCAGCATATATAAAGTTAAACGAGGTATCACTGGCATATAATTTCAGTAAAAACACGTTGCCTAAATTCTTTAGCAACCTGAATGTAAGTTTTCAAGTAAGAAATTTATGCCAATGGAATAAAAACAAGGATGACATAGATCCACAATATATATCTATATCTAGATATGGATCAACAAGTTATCAATTCAAAGAGCCTGTAACTTTCATTTTTGCATTAAAATTAACCTTATAAATTAACAGAAATATGAAAAAATTTTATTTGATAATACTTTCGCTGCTAACCTTAACCGCCTGTAATGATTTCTTAGATGTTCCGCCAAAAGGAATGATTGTGCCGCAAACGGTAGAAGATTATGAACTTATTCTAAATAACGGTGGCGGCAGCATGACAAACATAATTTTTATGAGTCCAGAAGTATATATGCCGCAATCATTTCTGGCCACTTCGGAACACAATGAAAGAACATCTTATAAATGGGACGAACATCAGTATTTAAGAAATCAGTCCGATAGTGATTGGGATGGCTTATACTTTAGAATATATCAGGTTAATGAAATCATTAATAATATTGAGAATGCGGAGAGCACTACTTTTAATGAAACTCTCCGAAAAACAGTAAAAGGGC